>DATEFI010000131.1:0-4145 GCA_035280705.1 Rhizorhapis sp.
CGGAAATCCTGATATTCGCACGGAAAATAATCCGGTGCGGGTCGGCTGGCATTATCATTATATCCGCAACTCGGTGTACACGATCCGCAAATATGCGCCGCGCCGAACCTGGATGCGGCACATGACCCACAAGCTGCGGCAGGCGCTGTCGCTGTTCATTCAGGGTGAAACTAGCAAGGCCTTGATCGTCATGCGGGGCACGCTTCACGGACTTCGCTTCAAACCGGTGCTGGAGGCGGCTGATGCCCCCTTCGACGATGAAGGCGTCCGCACCGTTGCCTGGTCCGACCGCGGAGCGTCCCTGGCGATGGACGCGCCATCACAAGCGGCGGAGTGAACCCAGCATAAATTGGCGGGCTTGCTCCCGTTCGTGTCGAGCGCAGTCGAGACACGTCCGCGCCACGCCAGCGTCCCTCGGCTTCGCTCGGGAAAAACGGGTCCTATAAGCCGGCCTCAGGCTTCGACATGTTGCGCTTCAGATCAGCCCAGCCAGGGGCGAACTGGGATCGGCATACATGCGCCGCCCCATGCGCCCGGCAAGATAGGCCATCCGGCCTGCTTCCACCGACGCCTTCATTGCACGGGCCATGAGCACCGGGTCCTTTGCCTCTGCAATGGCCGTGTTCATGAGCACGCCCGTGCAGCCAAGCTCCATCGCCACGGCCGCATCGGATGCCGTCCCAACCCCTGCATCGACAAGCACCGGCAGCCTGGTGCCTTCAATGATCAGACGAATCGTAACCCGGTTCTGTATGCCAAGACCTGATCCGATCGGCGCGCCCAGCGGCATGATCGCAACGGCGCCCGCATCCTCCAGCCGCTTGGCGGCAATGGGATCGTCGACGCAATAGACCATGGGCTTGAAGCCCTCCTTGGCAAGGATTTCCGTTGCCCGGAGCGTTTCCACCATGTCCGGGTAAAGCGTCCTCGCCTCCCCCAGCACTTCCAGCTTCACAAGGTCCCAGCCGCCCGCCTCCCGCGCCAGCCGCAGCGTGCGGATGGCATCCTCAGCCGTGAAGCATCCCGCCGTATTGGGCAGATAGGTAATCTTGCTGGGATCGATATAGTCGGTCAGCATCGGGGCTTTGGGATCCGACACATTGACCCGGCGCACAGCCACGGTCACGATCTCTGCCCCTGAAGCCTCCACGGCAGCGGCATTCTGCTCAAAGCTCTTATATTTGCCCGTGCCGACAATCAGGCGCGAGGTGAAGCGCTTGCCCGCCACTTCCCAGCCATCATCAGCACCGGTATCGCCGCCGCCGACGAAATGGACGATCTCCAGCTCGTCACCATCCTCGACCGCCACCTGCCGCAGCGTGGAGCGGGGGACAACCTCCAGATTGCGTTCGACCGCGACCTTTTCCGGCGCAAGGCCAAGCTCGCCGGCCAACTCCGCCAAGGTGATCCCCTGACGCACGCGACGATGTTCGCCGTTGATCCTGACTGAAACGGTGCCGTCGACGCTCATCCAAAGCTACCCATCTTCACATTCGCTTTTGCGCATTTTCGCTGACCGCCATATAGGGAGGCAAACGACCGGCCTGCAACCGAAAGGAAGCCTAAATGGCGGAGCCTGTGGAAAGCCCCAAGAAAATATATGTGCTGAACGGCCCCAATCTGAACCTGCTCGGGACCCGCGAGCCGGAAATCTATGGTTCCGACACGCTGGACGATATTGCCGGACGGCTGGAGGATCAGGCGCGCGAGGCCGGTGCGGAAATCGAATTCCGCCAATCGAACCATGAGGGGCACCTTATCGACTGGCTGCATGAGGCGCAGGCGGAGGGGGTGCAGGCCGTCATCCTCAATCCCGGCGGTTTCACCCATATGTCGGTAGCCCTGCACGATGCCATCAAGTCGATCGTGACGCCAGTGATCGAGGTGCATCTGTCGAACCCGCACAAGCGCGAGGAATTCCGCCACAAAAGCTATGTGGGACAGGCCGCCAGGGGCACGATTGCCGGCTTCGGCCCGCTTTCCTATGAACTGGCGCTTTCCGCAGCGCTCAAACTTTAGTCGCAGCACTGTTGCGCTTCGTCCCGCAAGGGAATAGGCGCTTGGGGAAATTTTCCAACGAGGACGTGCATGGCTGACAAAAATGAAGGGGGCGCAATGCAGATCGATGTGAAACTGGTGCGGGATCTGGCCGAAATGCTGGATGTCACCAACCTCTCCGAGATCGAGGTGCAGGATGGCGAGCGCCGCATCCGCGTGGCGCGGACATTGAGCGCGGCGCCGGTCGCCTACCATGCCGCGCCGCCTGCGCCCGCCGCTGTAGCGCCTGCTGCACCTGCTGCTGCCGAGGTTCCTGCCGCAGCACCTGCCCATAAGAATGCGGTCAAATCGCCGATGGTCGGCACCGCCTATCTGGCACCTGAACCCGACGCTGCCCCCTTTGTGGCCGTGGGCGGACAAGTGAAGGCGGGCGATACGCTGCTGATCGTGGAGGCGATGAAGGTGATGAACCCGATCACCGCGCCCACGGCAGGCACCGTGAAGGCCTTGCTGGTCGAAAATGGCCAGCCGGTCGAGTTCGATCAGCCACTCGCCGTCATCGAGTAAGCCGCAGCCATGGGCTTTGAAAAGATCCTGATCGCCAATCGCGGCGAAATCGCGCTCCGGGTTCACCGGGCGGCGCATGAGATGGGCATCAAGACGGTGGCGGTGCACTCGACCGCCGACGCGGACGCCATGCATGTGCGGCTGGCGGACGAGGCGATCTGCATCGGTCCGCCCGCCGCAGCCGACAGTTATCTCAACATTCCCAATATCATTTCGGCAGCGGAGATTTCCGGCGCGGACGCCATCCACCCCGGCTATGGCTTCCTCTCCGAAAATGCGCAGTTCGCGGAGATTGTCGAGGCGCATGACATCGCCTTCATCGGCCCCAAGCCCGAACATATCCGCATCATGGGCGACAAGGTCGAGGCTAAGCGGACGGCTGGCGCGCTGGGCCTGCCGCTGGTGCCGGGCTCTGACGGCGCCATCTCCAGCGTTGCCGAGGCGAAGAAGATCGCCCAGGAGATCGGTTATCCGGTCCTGATCAAGGCCGCTTCGGGCGGTGGCGGGCGCGGGATGAAGGTGGTCCCGTCGGAGGACCAGCTTGAAAGCCTCATGCAGCAGGCGGGATCGGAGGCGAAAGCCGCCTTTGGCGACGCCACCGTCTATATGGAAAAATATCTCGGCAATCCCCGGCATATCGAATTCCAGGTCTTCGGCGACGGCAAGGGCAATGCCATCCATCTGGGCGAGCGCGACTGCTCGCTGCAGCGGCGGCATCAGAAAGTGCTGGAGGAGGCCCCTTCCCCCGTCATTTCGTCGGAAGAGCGGAACCGCATGGGCGAGATCGTGCGCAAGGCGATGGCCGATATGGGCTATCGCGGAGCGGGCACGATCGAGTTCCTTTATGAGGACGGCCAATTCTACTTCATCGAGATGAACACCAGGCTTCAGGTCGAACATCCGGTGACCGAGATGATCACTGGCGTCGATCTCGTCCGCGAACAGATTCGCATTGCCGAAGGATTGCCGCTTTCGGTCGCGCAGGAGGACCTCGTTTTCTCCGGCCATGCGATCGAATGCCGCATCAATGCCGAAGATCCCCGGACCTTCGCGCCTTCGCCCGGCACCGTCGCCAGCTATCATGTTCCGGGCGGCATGCATGTGCGGGTCGATAGCGGCCTGTACCAGGGCTACCGGGTGCCGCCCTATTATGACAGCATGATAGGAAAGCTGATCGTCTATGGCCGCACGCGCGAGGGCTGCATCATGCGCCTTCGCCGGGCGTTGGAGGAATATGTGATCGAAGGGATGAAGACGACCATCCCGCTGCACCAGAAGCTGCTGCGCGATCCGGAATTCCAGAATGGCGACTACACGATCAAATGGCTCGAAGAGTGGCTCGCGCGGGAGGACAGCCAGTGAGGGCGACGATCTGGCACAATCCGAAATGCGGCACATCCCGCAAGACGCTCGCGATCCTTGAGGAGACGCCGGGTGTCGAACTGGAGATCATCGAATATCTGAAGACCCCGCCCAGCCGGGACAAGCTGGCCGCGCTTTATAATGCCGCGGGTATAACGCCCCGCGAGGGGCTTCGCGCCAAGCAGGAGGAGGCAGCGCCCCTCCTTGACGCCGATGGC
>DATEFI010000132.1:0-10328 GCA_035280705.1 Rhizorhapis sp.
GCCCCGCGGCGATCTGTTTACCTGGATCGAGCTTTTCCTGCTCGCGCTCATCGCTATTCAGCTGGCGCGCCTGGTGTGGACGGTCATCACGCCTGTGGGACCATTCGGCGATTGGCGGCCGCGTCAGGCCGCCATCCCTTCGGCTGAAGTGCGGCAGGCGCTCTTCTCGTCGTTCGACCCCTTTTTCCGCACCACGGCAGGTGGCGGCCAGCAGGTCGTAACCTCGCTCGACCTGAAGCTGTTCGGCACGCGCCTCAATGAAGGCTCCGGCGGTGGATCGGCCATCATCGCGACGCCCGATCAGATGCAGGGCAGCTATGCGCCGGGCGACGAGATTTTGCCGGGCGTAACGCTCAAATCCGTCGCGTTCGACCATGTGGTGATCGACCGGGGCGGGCGCGAGGAGACATTGTTCCTGGATCAGTCCGAATTGGCGGCCGTCGCGCAGCCGGAGGGCGCATCCGAAACCGCTTCCCCCGCAAGCCGGCCAGCTTCGGGCACGCTCGACGCCGAAAATGTGCAAAGCAGCATCAGCTTTGCCCCACGCACTGAAGGAGGCCGGGTGACCGGCATCCTCGTCAGCCCCTCGGGCCAGGAGGAAACCTTCCGCGCCGCCGGTTTCCAGCCGGGGGATGTCATCGTTCAGGTCAATGGACGCGGCATTGCTTCGGCCGGTGACATTCAGACGCTTTCCGGCCAGATGAAACCCGGCGCCCGCCTTTCGCTTCAGGTTGAACGCGGCGCCAATATCGTACCCATCGCTTTAATTCTTTCGGGCCAATGACAAAAACATTCCTTAAAATCAGCGCCGCGGTCGCTCTTGTCCTTTCGAGCCCCGTACAGGCGCAGCATACGCTGAATGTCCGCGACGCCGATATTCGCGCCTTCATCCAGGATGCGGCGCGCGTCACCGGGCGGACCTTCATCATCGACCAGCGGGTACAGGGCAAGGTGTCGGTGGTCACCGACCGGCCGCTCAGCAAGTCGGAATATTTCGAGATTTTCCTCTCGACCCTGCGCGCCAATGGGCTCGTCGCCGTACCCGCGCCCGGCGGAGCGTACCGTATCCTGCCTGCCGACACAGCCGCTGCCCAGCCAAGCCGCGTGGGTGGCGCATCGGCGGCCCGGAACCAGTTCGTGACCGAGGTTTTCCGCCTGCGCTCCATTGACGCCGCGTCCGCACTGGAAACGCTAAGGCCGCTGGTCAGCAAGGAAGGCTCGATCACCGCCAACCGCGCGGGTAACAGCATTGTCGTTGCCGACTTTGCGGATAATGTCGCTCGCATCCGCCAGCTCCTTGCCCAGATCGATCGCGATGGCGCCGCGACCCAGATCGTTAACCTAAAAAACGCAGGGGCGCGCGAGATTGCGGAGTCCCTTCAGACGCTGGTCGGCCAGGGCGCGCAGGGCGGGATGGGCATAGCCGTGTCGGTCGTGCCGATCGACAGCAGCAACAGCATTGCGCTCCGTGGCGATCCGGCCACCGTCTCCCGCCTTGTCGCCATGGCGCGGGAACTCGACCAGCGGGCAGCCTCCGGCACGGAAATCCGGGTATATTGGCTAGAGCATGCGGACGCCGAAAAGCTGGTGCCAGTGCTGCAGCAGATGCTGGGACAGCAGCCGACGGCATCCGCTTCTTCCGCTTCCTCGACCCCTTCCTTCATGAACTCCTCGTCGCGGGACGGCGGGAATGGGCCAGGCAATGGCAGCAGCGCCCCTGGTCCAGCGCCCGCTGCTGCGGCAGCCCCTGCCGGGTCAGCGATGGGCAATGGCATCGCATCGAGAGGCCCCGCGATCGTAACGCGCTATGAAGGCGCCAATGCTGTGATCATCGCCGCCAATAATGAGGTGCAGCGGATGCTGGGCGAAGTGATCCGCCAAATCGATACCCGGCGCGAGCAGGTTCTGATCGAAGCGATAATCGTCGAGATTTCGGACACGATCGCCAAGAAATTGGGCGTGCAATGGCTGGTCGGCGGAAAACAGGGCGGCTTTGTCACCAACTATTCCAATGCCGCGCCCAATATCATCACGGTCGGCGGCGCGCTGGTGGCGGATGAAATAGGGTCTACGACAACGACGACAAGCGAGACCGGGACCACCACGACCACGACTTCCGGCAGTTCGTTGCAGGACGATCTCGTCAAGGGTGGCCTTGCGGCAGTGCAAGGAGCGCAGGGCGGCTTGTTCGGCATGGCGGCCGACCTTGGCAATGGCAATGTGCTTGGCGCGATCCTGAACGCGGTCAAGAGCGACACCAATTCCAACGTCCTTTCCACGCCCTGGATCTACACCCTCGACAATCAGGAAGCGAAGATCCTGGTGGGACAGGAAATCCCTGTCACCACCGGCGAAGCACTCAGCGATAATTTCGACAATGCCTTTCGCACCGTTCAGCGCGAGAATGTCGGCATCCAGCTAGAGGTAAAGCCGCAGATCAACACGGGCGGCGCGATCAAGCTGTTCCTCCGGCAGGAGGTCAGTTCGATTTCAGGACCGGTGTCGGAAAAATCCAGCGACCTCATCCTCAACAAGAGGGAAATCGACACCACCATTACCGTCGATGACGGCGAAATCGTCGCCTTGGGCGGCCTCCTGGACGACAGCCAACGCAAGACCATAGAGCAGGTGCCGCTGCTCTCGTCCATTCCTGGCCTTGGCGAACTGTTCAAGTCCCGGTCGAAATCGCGGACCAAGACCAACCTCATGATCTTCATCCGGCCCACCATCGTTCGCAGCAAGGAGGACAGCCAAAGGCTGGCCGCGCAGCGCTATGGCTATATTCGCGGGCAGCAGCTCCTCAAGGATCCCAAGAGCGAGCCGAGCATCGACGAACTGGTGCGCGATTATATGGGCACTGTTCCGCCGACGGCTACTCAGCCCAAGCCCAGCGATCAGGTGATCCAGGGCGGCGTCATCATTCCGGAAGTCAGGGAATCGCAGACGGTCGTTAAGCCGCAGGCACTTCCCCAAAGCGAGGCACAGCAGCGATGACGGAAGAAACAGGCGAGGAAGGCGCCCAATCCCTACCGCGCCTTGTCGACATCCCCTATGGCTTTGCCCGGAAGTTCGGCGTCGTCCTGTTGAGCGGGACGGGCGAGCGGCTGGCGGTCGCCATGCGAGAGGGCGGCGACCCACGCATATTGCTGGAGGTGCGCCGCCACCTTGCGCAGAGCTTTGAGGTGGAGTTCGCAGACGCCGCCACTTTCGACAAATATCTTTCCCAACATTATGCGATGGACGGCACCGCCGCCGCAGTCGCTGGCGCCATGGGCGTTCCAGCCGATGAGCTTGACCTGCTCGCCACCGACCTTCCGACTGCGGACGATCTGCTCGACAGCGCGGATGACGCGCCTGCCATACGCCTCATCAACGGCATCATCGCCGAGGCCGCGCGGCAGGGCGTGTCGGACATCCATATCGAACCCTATGAAACGGGGCTTGTCGTCCGCATGCGCGTGGACGGCGTATTGCGCGAGACGCTGCGCATGCCTCCCCATGTCGCCCCCGTGGTGGTCAGCCGCATCAAGGTGATGGCGAGGCTCGATATTGCCGAGCGGCGCGTGCCGCAGGACGGGCGTATCGGCCTGACGCTTGGCGGAAAGCTATTGGACGTGCGTGTCTCGACCCTTCCCAGCCGCGCGGGCGAGCGAGTGGTTCTTCGTATCCTCGACAAGGATAATGCAGGGATCGCGCTGGATGTGCTCGGCATGACCGGCATTGCGGATCAGGTTTTCCGCGATGCCCTCGCCGAACCCAATGGCATCATCCTGGTGACCGGCCCCACCGGATCGGGCAAGACGACGACCCTTTACGCGGGCCTCCGGCAGCTGAACGACGGCACCCGCAATATACTGACGGTCGAGGACCCGGTGGAATATGCCATTGAGGGGGTGGGCCAGACCCAGGTCAATGCGAAGGTCGGCCTGACCTTTGCCGCGGGCCTTCGCGCGATCCTGCGCCAGGACCCCGACGTCGTCATGGTCGGCGAAATTCGCGACCGGGAAACCGCCGAGATTGCGGTGCAGGCGTCGCTCACCGGGCATCTCGTGCTTTCGACCGTCCACACCAATGACGCCGTGGGCGCCATCACCCGCATGCGGGACATGAAGGTGGAACCCTTTCTGCTGGCGTCTACCCTCCGCGCGGTGATCGCCCAGCGGCTGGTGCGCCGGCTTTGCCCCACTTGCCGCGAGCCGGTGCAGGCGGACAAGTCCGTCAGCGCCTTGCTCGGCTTTGATCCGGGCACGGTGGTCTGGCAGGCGCGCGGCTGCAGCGAATGCAACGGCACGGGTTATAAGGGCCGCATCGGCGTGTTCGAGGCCGTCCGCGTCGACGACACCATCCGGCGCCTGATCAATGACGGGGGGGATGAATCGATCATTGCCCGTCATGCCTTCATGTATGCGCCCAATCTGGGTTCTGCCGCCCGCGCGCTGGTGCGGGACGGCCAGACCACTGCGGAAGAAGCCATCCGCATATCCCGCCGGGAAACCTCCGAAGTTCTGGGCGATGCCTGAATTCGATTATCTGGCGATCGATCCAGCGGGCAAGGAGCGGCGCGGGTCGGTAAGTGCGCAGAGCATGGATGATGCGCGGCTGCGGCTCGACCAGCGCAAGATGTTCGTGGTGAAGCTGGAGGCGGGCAAGCCCAAGGCCGAGAAAGGCCGGGCACTGCTCTCCTTTGGGCGCAGCCGCCTTAACGCCAAGCAATTGACGCTTTTCACCAGGCAGCTTTCCACGCTGATCGAAGTCAGTCCGCTTGAGGAAGCGCTCCGCACGATCAGCCGGCAAAGCGAACAGGATCATGTCCGCGCCGTCGTCACGCGCGTGCATGGCGGAATCACCGAGGGGCGGCGGCTGGCGGACGCGATGGGGCTGGAAGCCAAGAGCTTTCCGCCGCTTTACCGCGCCATGGTATCGGCGGGCGAAAGCTCGGGAAGCTTGCCGCTCATCATGGACCGGCTGGCCGAATTGCTGGAACGGCAAGCGCAGGTCCGGGGCAAGGTGATCACCGCGCTCGCCTATCCAGTGGTCCTGGCGCTGGTCGCCATCGGCGTGGTCACCGCGCTCATGGTGTTCGTGGTTCCGAAGGTTGTCGAGCAATTCGATACGGTGGGACAGCAATTGCCGCTGCTGACCCGCATCGTCATGGGCATTTCGGCTTTGCTGGCGGGCTATTGGTGGGCGCTGCTGCTTCTCCTGGCGCTGGCGGGCGTGATCGGGTGGCGTGCGCTAAAGGAGGAGGCGATCCGCTATAGCGTCGACCGCTTCCTGCTTCGGCTGCCCCTGATCGGACGGCTGATCCGCGACCTGCATGCAGCGCGCATGGCCCGGACGCTTTCCACGATGGTGGCGAGCCGCCTGCCGCTGCTGGAGGGTCTCGCGCTCACCGCCCAGACTGTACACAACCGCGTCCTCCGCCATGCGTCGGATGACATTGTGGAGGCGATCCGCGGGGGTGGCAGCCTGTCTGCGGCAATGCGCCGGGCGGGCGTCTTCCCGCCGCTGCTCGTCTACATGGCGGCGAGCGGGGAAGCCGCCGGACGGCTCGATACCATGCTGGAGCGCGCCGCCGATTATCTGGAGCGTGAATTCGACCGCTTCACGGCGACGGCCCTTTCGCTGCTGGAGCCAGCCATCATTGTCGTGATGGGCGGCATTGTGGCGCTGATCGTGCTATCGATCCTGCTTCCGATCCTGCAATTGCAAAGCCTTACAGGTGCTTGAGGAATTTATGAACCGTTCCAGATTTCCGTTCGGGCTGCCCTTGCCGAAGCCCTTCCTTGCCTTTGAAGAACAGGAAAAGGCCTCGACAAGCTCCGCCCGGACGGCGAAGGATTCGCGGAAAAATGGCTTCACCCTGGTCGAGTTGATGGTGGTGATCGTCATCATCGGCCTTCTTGCCACCATCGTCGTCATCAATGTGCTTCCGAGCCAGGACCGGGCCATGGTGGAGAAGGCAAAGGCAGATATTTCCACAATGAGCCAGGCGCTCGAGATGTACCGTCTCGACAACCTCACCTATCCGAGCACGGCCGAAGGTCTGCAGGCGCTGGTGGCTCCGCCTGCCGCATTGTCCCAGCCTGCGCGTTACCGGAGCGGCGGCTATATCAAGAAGCTGCCGGCCGATCCCTGGGGCCGTGCCTATCAATATGCCAATCCGGGGCGAAAGGGCGCCTTCGACATCTATTCGCTGGGCGCCGACGGAGCGCCGGGCGGCGAGAATGAGAATGCCGATATCTATTCCAGCGATATTTAAGGGAAGTGCCTCTGCGAAAGCAGGACCCTTGCATAACGAACCCGTTTGCCCTGAACTTGCCCCTTTTTTCCTCGAACATCGGAGAAGGAAAGGAGAAGGGCTTCGACAGGCTCAGCCCGAACGGAATAAGGTTTCACGCCCGGGCGAGCGCGGCTTTACCTTGGTCGAACTGATGGTGGTGATCGTAATCATCGGTCTCATATCCGCCACGGTCGTTCTCACCATCCCGGACCAGCGCGGGCGCGTCATGAATGACGCTGAGCGGTTCGCGGCGCGGGCTTTGGCCGCTCGCGACAATGCCGTCCTGCAATCGCGCCCGATGTCGCTCTGGGTCTCCGCCTCGGGCTATGGCTTTTCGGAGCGGACGCGCGGACAATGGCTGGAAATGCGCGACAAGCCCTTTGATCCTGCAAACTGGCGGGAGGGCACGACAGCCATAGTCGGGCAGGCCGGGCGCGAGCGGCTTTATTTCGACAGCACCGGACTTGCGAGCCAGCCTTTGACAATAAGGCTGGTGAGAGGCGGGCAGCAGGTTTCGATCAACATCGGCCTTGATGGAAAGGTCGAGATCGGTGCGTAAACGCCTCTTCGTCATTCCTGCGGAAGCGGGAACCCATCCTGTCCCTTGGCTCGAAGCCGGAGATGGAAAGGAAATGGATCCTCGCTTTAGCGGAGATGACGGGTGGCGCAGGAAGGCCAGAGGCTTCACCCTCATTGAAATGCTCGTGGCACTCGCGGTTTTCAGCCTGGCCGCGCTGGCCCTGTTGCGGTTGCAGGGCTTCACCCTTTCCACCACGGCGGACCTCGACCAGAAACTTCTAGGCCAGATCGTCGCCCGCAACCTGGCGGTCGAGTTGCTGTCCGACCCTGCACCGCCGAGCCTGGGCGAGGCACAGGGCCAGGTGGAAAATGCCGGGCAGAGCTGGCGCTGGACGCGCGAAGCCAAGATGACGGACGATCCCAGGATCATGCAGATCGACCTCCGCGTTGACGGGCCGCTCGGCGGGTCCCCCAATGTCCTGACCATCGTGAGGCCCGCCAAGTGAGGGACCAGCGCGGCTTTACCCTGATCGAGCTGATGGTGGCGCTGCTGATCTTCGGACTGCTCGCCTCGGCAGGCGTCATGCTGCTCAGCGGCAGCGTCAATGCGCAGGGCGCGGTCAAGCAGCATCTCGATGACATGGCGGTCGTCCAGCGCACCAGCGCCGCCATGAGCGCGGACCTTGCCCAGGCGCTGCCGCGCATCAGCCGCAATGCGGAAGGGATGAACGTCCCCGCCTTCTGGGGCCAGCGGGATGAAGGCCGTGCTCTTCTGCTGTTCGTGCGCAGCGGCTGGAGCAATCTCGACAATGCGCCCCGCTCCACCTTGCAGAAGGTGGAATATTGGCTCTCGGACGGCCGCCTTGAGCGCCTGACCTATCCCATGATCGACGGCAGCGAGCCGGATCAGCCAGCCGTCCTGCTCGAAGGCGTGACGCAGCTCGGCTTTCGTTATCGCGACGAGAAGGAGGGCTGGAGGGATGACTGGCAGCCGAGCCAGGCCGACCTGCTCCCCCGGGCAGTGGAGATGCGCGTCAGCCGGGAAGGCCAGCCGCCGCTGACCTTGATGTTCCTGGTCGGCCCCGGAGCGAAGGGCAAGCCCGTAGAGGCGGCCGAATGAACGATTTTCCTTCCCGGAAGGAGCGAGGTGCGGCGCTGCTCACCGTGCTGCTGCTCGTTGCAATCATGTCGGTGATCGCAGCGGCGGCGCTCGAACGGCTGACACTTGCCACTCGCCTTGCCAGCAACAGCAGCGCGCTTGATCAGGCGCGGGCCTATGCCTTTGCGGCAGAGACCATATCCATCGCGCGCATCGAGGATTTGGTGAACCGCAACAAGGCGAGGACCACGCTGGAAGGGGACTGGCAGGGCCGCACCAATCGTTTGCCGATACCCGGCGGGATCGCAACGGCGCGCGTGGTGGACGGGGGCAATTGCTTCAATTTGAACAGCGTTGTGGCCGGGGACAATGCGGACAATCTGAAGATACGGCCTTTAGGAATCAGTCAGTTCACGGCGCTGATGGAATTGCTCGGCATTGCTCCGCAGGAGGCCGCCCTGGTGGCTGCGTCGCTCGCTGACTGGATCGATAGCGACAGTGAGGCGATTCCGGGCGGAGCCGAGGACGATCTTTATGCGCGCCTTGCAAAGCCTTACCGCACGCCCAACCGGCCGCTTCTGGAGGCCAGCGAGTTGCGCACCGTCAACGGCGTCACGCCGCAGATTTATGCCGCCCTTCGCCCCTGGGTCTGCGCGCTGCCGACGACGGACCTGTCCCCCCTCAATGTGAACACGTTGATGCCGGAGCAGGCGCCGCTCTTTGCGATGCTGATACCCGGGCAGCTCACTATAGAAAAGGCGCGGCAAATGCTGGCGCAGCGACCGCCCGAAGGCTATGGGAGCACCGTCAGTTTCTGGGACCTGCCAGCATTCGCGAAGCTAACGCCGAATGAAGAAGCGCGGGGCCAGGTAAAATTGACAAGCCGCTATTTTCGAGTCGACATATTGGTCGAGCTGGGGGACGCCGAATTGACCGAACAGGCGCTGATCGATGCAGGAGAGAAACCGGCTAGGCTGATCCTGCGCCAATGGGGGGAAGCAGGTTGAGCGGGGCCGACGGTTTTATCATTTCCATTCCCGAACATGAAAAGGCTGACCCGCTCTGGATGCGCGTCGTCGATGGGGAAATGGTGCAGCATGGCGCCGGCAATGACTGGCTGAGCGCCACGGGCATTTCGGAGATGCCCGCGGACACCCGCGTCATGCTGGTCGCGCCGGTGGGCCACACCACGCTGCATTGGACGGACTTTCCCGACCTGCCCCCACGCCAGGGGCGAGCGGCGGCGCGCCTGCTGGCGCTCGACAACAGCATCGGTGCACCCGAAACGCTTCATGTCGCGACGGCGGAAACGGGCGATGCCGAGGACCGTCACAATGTTGCGGTCGTTTCCAGGGAACAGATGGCGCACTGGCTGCTCTGGGCCCAGCATCGCGGTTTGGACCCGGACGTCATCCTTCCCGCCGCCCTGCTCCTGCCGCACCCGGAAGAGGGCTTTGTCCGTGGGATCATTGGAGGCGAAGAGGTCGTCCGCGGTCCCGACAGCGCCTTTGCGGCCGCCGACCCGCTGGCGCCGCTGATCATGGAGGAAGCTCCCGTCCGGGACATATCGCCGGAGGTCATCAATCGCGCAGCCATCGCCGCGCTTGCCGCCCCGGCGCTCAACCTGCGCCAGGGCGACTTCGCCAAACGCGGCAAACGGCCGCTCGATTGGGCGCTGGTCCGCAGGCTGGCGGCGATGATCGGCTTCATTGCCTTTTGCAGCCTGCTGATCGCGGTGATCATGATCATGAAATATAATCTTGCCGCAGGCGCGGTGGATGCGGAAAGCCATGCCCTCGCCAAGACTGTACTGCCCAGCGTCACGGACGCGACGGCGGCGCAGACGCAGCTTGACGCCCGCCTTGCCGAACTGGGCGGGGGCGGCCTTGCTTTCTCCGGCCCGGCCGCAGGTCTTTACGCGGCGATGCGGGGAGCCTCCAATGTCAGCATCGCCAATATGAACCAGGCCGCCGATGGAACCCTTCGTATCACTCTCTCCGCTCCCAGGGTGGAGGACATCAATCCCGTGCTGATCGCCCTGCAGGAATCAGGTTTCACGATTACGGCCACATCCCAGCAGGGCCAGGGCGGGCAGGTGCTCGCCGATGTGACGGTGCGCGCGCTATGATGGGCCGGATTCGCGAAAGGTGGGAGGCATTTTCGGCCCGTGAGAAATGGCTGGTCGGCACCATGCTGGTGCTGCTCGCCATTGTAGTCTTGTGGCTCGGCATTCTGCGTCCGGTCCAAGGCGGCCTTGCCTCCGCCAAGGCGAACCACGTCGCCGCTATTGAGCGCTACGGAGCCATTCGCGCCCGGGTGGATGCGATCAAAGGCCTGTCGGGGCATCGCAAGCCATCGCAAAATGCCGCGCTTGACGTGCTGATCAGCCAGAGCGCCGCCGAGACCGGCTTCACGCTGGACCGCAAT
>DATEFI010000133.1:0-3597 GCA_035280705.1 Rhizorhapis sp.
CATGCAAATGGCTGCGTCACCCCGATCTTCACGAGGCCCCTTCCCTCGAAATTTGCGCCGTTTCCCATTGAAGAGCGGGAAGAAAATGGCCAGTTGGGAAAGGGTTAGTTAACCATCCAGGCCGTATAGCCGGAAAGAAAAGTTCGCTTTGGCGGACTAGCGGGCCAACATTTCAAAGGGCAGCCATACGATGACCACAAGGGTGAAATCCGACGTTTCAATGCAGGAACGTATGAAGGACTTCGATCCTGACGGCAGCCTTCGCCAGCAGGCGAACGAGATATTCGCCCTGCTCGAGGAAAATGGAACCCTCCGTTCCAACGAAAGCTTCTGGCAGCATTTTCTGGAACGCTCGGGGCTCCAATATACTGCCGGGCCGGACGAGATCGAAACCGCAATCCAGCGGGGCAATGCCTATATCCGCAAGAAATATACCGACTTCGGAAGCGAAAGCTGGGCGGAAATGGCCCGCAGCTATGCCCGCGATTCGCAAACGCGCGGCGTTTCCCTGCGCGTGGTGCTCTCAAGCCTTGCCGTCGCGCATGAAGTTACCTTGAACCAGCTGCGCGACCGTATCCCTGACGATGCCGCAAAACTATGCCGGCTAAGCGCCGCCCTGATGCGCATAGCCGTGGTTGAAGCGGAAATCATGTGCTCGGCTCTGGCCGACGACCGGGCGGAGCAGGAACAGCAGGCACGGCAACATAACAGCGCGCTCTTTCAGCAGAAGATCATGGGCGAAATCGACGGCGCGTCCAGTCTGGGCGAAGGTCTTCGCGAGCAGGCAAAGGATGCCTCCGCCGCCACCCGGGGCATGCTGGGCAAGGCGTCCGAAGTGGCCGCCGCCGCCGAACAGTCGGCGCTTGCCATGCGGGAAGCAGCGCAGACTTCGGCGGGCCTTATTCGCGCCATCGAAGATGCCCGGACCGAAGTCGAAAGCGCGGCTGAAGTGGCCGCCCGCGCCTCCAGCCAGGCAGGCGAAGCCGTGGCCATGTCGGCGACCCTGTCCGAGCATGCCCAGTCGATCGAATCGATCCTTGGCCTTATCCGCGACATTGCAGGGCAGACGAATTTGCTGGCCCTCAACGCCACCATTGAAGCGGCGCGGGCGGGAGATGCCGGGCGCGGCTTTGCCGTCGTCGCGCAGGAAGTGAAGAGCCTCGCCAACCAGACCGCCCGCGCGACCGATGACATCGCCGCCAAGATCAGCACGATCCAGTCTGCGACGGCGCTCTCCGTCGATACCAATGAGCGCATTCGCGAAACGGTCGACGAGGTGCAGACGTCGGCCAACAAGATTCGCAAGGCAATGGATGCTCAGGCGCAGACCGTGACCATGATCACCGCAGCCGTGGATGAAACGGCTCTCGCCGCGGACTCCATGTCGGCCACGATCTCGGCCATTCGCCAGGATACGGATGTCGTGGCATCCGAGATCGACGAACTGGAACGCGGCTTCAAGAGCGTGGAAGGCAAGCTTGCAAGCCTGCGTGAGGCATCTGCCGAGTTCAGCAGGCGCGTTGCCTGATCGAATTTGACTTCGCGTGCCGCTCGGCTAATCGGGCGGCATGACGAACGCCCCCGGTCCAAGGACAGCTGAAAACTGGAAGCTCACCCTCCCCTGCACAAGGGACGAGGCCGAGGCGCTGACGCTCGACATGGAGCCGCTGGTCCAGCTTGACCCTCCGCCCGTTCTGATGACCAGCGAGCCGGACGAAAGCCGGCCCGCGCAATGGCTTCTGGAGGCCTATTTTGAAGGCCAGCCCTCTAAAGAAGCCATTGAGGCGGTCCGCGCACTGGCCCCGAGCGCAGCCAATGCTCAGCCAACACTTGAGAAGCTGCCGGACGAGGATTGGGTGACGCTGAGCCAGCAGGGGCTGGAACCAGTGACCGCCGGACGCTTCTTCGTCCACAACATGCCCGATGATCCGGTCCCTCCGGGCAAGAAGGCGTTTCTGATCCGGGCAGGCCAAGCCTTTGGCACCGGGCAGCATGAGACGACGGAGGGATGCCTGCTGATGCTCGACCGCCTGAAACGGCTGGGCGAGCGGCATGAGAATATCTGCGATATCGGCAGCGGCACCGGCATTCTCGCCTTTGCGGCAATGCACCTGTGGCCGCGCGCCTATGCCACCGCTTCGGACATCGATCCTGTGGCCGTGGCCGTCACTGCTGAAAATGCGGCGGCCAATGCAGTCCTGCTGGGCCGGACTCCTGGAAGGCTTACGCTGACAGCAGCGGCGGGAGCCGACCATCCCACCATTGAGCGGCGCGCCCCCTATGATCTGGTCATCGCCAATATATTGGCGGGCCCACTCATAGAGCTTGCCCCCGCACTATCCGCGATATTGGCGGAAGGCGGGACGCTGATCCTGGCCGGATTGCTCCAATCGCAGGCGGAAGCGGTGTTGTCGGCCTACCGCAAACAAGGCGTTCGCCTGGCCGACCGCATAGACAATGGCCAGTGGCCGACTTTGCGCTTGCGCAAGCGGCCGGTCATCGGCTGGAAACGGCCTCAGCGCCTGATCCAGGGCCAAAATGGCGAAGCGCCCGGCTTCGGAAGCTGGTGAACGCCCTTCGCGTATAATTATCGCAATTCCGGAAGGCTTCATCGAAGAAGCTGTCACAAATTGATACAATGAGGCAGCCTGCGCTCAGCCGGCGATAAGGAGAGGCCGGCCGGCATCGCCGTTTATACGAAAAAAAGCGTTAAAAAACATGATGAAAACCAATATTGCTGCCTGCCCGACTCCACGCCCGAAAATCCGTCAATCCTCGTTTTTCAGGTGCTGTTTCTCCAGTGGAACGATTCTGCCGCACCTTCGTTCGGTCATCTGCGAAGCATGGGCTGCCGGAGCCCAGCCGCAGTCTCCAGGAGAGAGATATGAAATACAAGCATCTGGCGATTTTAGTGGCAGGCACGCTGACCCTTGGTGCCTGTGCAACCAATCAGGACGAAGAAGTTGTTCCCGCCCCGCCGGTCGGTCCGGGCGCCATCGCAGGCTCGGTAGCTGCCGACCGGGATGGCGACGGCATTGCCGACGGCTATTATTCCTCGGACGGCATGTATCATGCCTTCCAGGCACCGCCATGCCCACCGCCTCCACCCCCGCCGCCGAGCCCCTCTGGCGAAAGAGGCTAAGGAGGATGATCGGACAGGCGCGGCCCCAAGGCCGCGCCGGTTTCGTACCAGCCCTTCGCCCCCAGATCTTTACCGTGGGCCTGCTGGCTTTTGCGGCGCTGTTGATGCAGCCCTCCGTGGCGGCAGCACAGGCAACGCCCGACAGCGTGGCAGCGCAGATCAAGGCTTCCGCAGACGGCAAGCTCAGGGATTTTTACAGGACCCGGGGTTATTGGCCGCTTTGGGTGCGCGAGGGCAAGGTAGGACCGGAAGCGGACCGCCTTATTCAACTCATAGAGACCTCCAGGCTGGATAGCCTGGACCCCGGCGATTATGATCTGAAAGACCTGCGCAAGTCGCTCGAGGCTGCCCGCAGCGGGACGCCCGCCGCTCTTGCTGCGGCGGAAATGGAGCTTTCCCAGACGCTCGCCAATTATGTGCGCGATCTGCGGCGCCCCTCCACCATCAAGATCAGT
>DATEFI010000134.1:0-5397 GCA_035280705.1 Rhizorhapis sp.
GATCATGGCGCTCTTTATCCAGGGATTGGTCTGCGGGTCCTTTTCGTCGTTCATCTTCGCTCTCTGTTGCCGTCGCCCTTCAAATGTAGGGAATGACGTCCAAATGACAATATCGCGGGCCGGTCATCCGGTGGTCCGCCGTGGCGGAGCTGGCTTCACTGTCCAGTTGCTGCCCCCGCATAATAGCAGCGAACCAATTGTATATTTCTTACCAAGCGCCAGCTGAACCAGCGCTTGATCGATGGCGTCCCCCCTGGGTGAGAGGCCGGGATCAAGCCGGGCAAGCATGCGCAATAGCAGCCTTCGCTGAATTTCGCGTGGAAAATCGATTCGGGAAAGCCGGATTTCTTCGCCATTCTGATCGACGAAATGCTCTTCCAGGCCGCTAACCGCCCAATCCAGCGCCATTTCGCATTCGGCAAGCGCTGCGGCGCTGCGGCTGGCGGAGACGGAATCGAGCCAGTCCGTTTGTGCGAGATGCAACCGGAGGGCCGCCCGGTCGTATCGCGGGTCTTTGTTGCTGGGGTCCTCGATCGCCGGACAGCCCGCTTGCCTCACCACTTCGGCAAGGTCGGCGCGGGTCCAGAACAGCAGGGGGCGCAGCAGCCGGTCCGAGCGGGGCCGCACACCAGCAAGTCCGGCAAGGCCCGAACCCCGGTTGAGGCGCATCAGCAGCGTTTCCAGCTGATCATCGGCATGATGTGCGGTGAGCAGCCAGTCGAGTTTCCGCTCATCGCACCATTGCCAGAGCAGCCGGTAACGCTCGGCACGGCCCGCCGACTGCAGATTTCCCGTAATGGGGACAGGCGGACGCAGCGTCATATGGGGAATGTCATGCTCGCCGCACCAATGGGCGACCATTTCTGCTTCGGCGGCCGCCTCCGGGCGGAACCCGTGATCGACCGTTGCGGCCTGGAGCTGGCCCGGACAGGCGCTATGGGCCAGCGCAAGCAAGGCCATGCTGTCGGGTCCGCCCGAAACCGCGATTCCGAATTGGTCGTGGGGAGTTGCAGGGCGGCCGAGGAGGCGCTCAATGTCTGACCGGAAACGGCGGAGGGCTGATGGCGCGACTAGAGCCACAGTGACTTTGCAGCCTTCTTCGTCATCCCCGCGGAAGCGGGGGACCCTGAAATCACCCCGTGCATTTCGCGCTGACGCGCCCCTTGGCCACAACATCCTTCAGCCCCGCGGAAGCTGTGGGACCATAGACGTCGTCAAATTCGTCATAGACCTTGCAGGCATCGGCCGGCTTCTTCAACTGGACGAGCGCCTGGCCAAGATAGGCAAGACTATCGGGCGCGCGTTCACCTTTGGGCCGCTTCTGGTAGTTCTCGTAGAAGGCGACAGAGGCGAGCGCAGGCTTTCCCTGATCCAGATAAGTGCGGCCAAGCAGGTTCTGCGCATAGCTGGCGCGGCGGTGGTTCGGATATTTCTCGATGAAGCTTTTTAGCTGCACCTCGGCCTCAGGATAAAATTTCGCCGTCCAAAGCCGATAGCCGTACAGATAGGCATCCTCGGCGGCATCGCCCGTATTGGGCCGCTCGATGGCGGCAACCGCGGCCTTGCGCGCCTCATTGGCGGGATTGGCAGCGGGTTTCGGGGGAGTGGCGGCTGCGGCACCGGCACCGGGCGCCGGAGCAACGGCAGGCGGCGCTCCGGCGTTCATCCGGGCGTCCATGTCCGCCTTATATTTGTTGAACGCTTCTTCGAGCTGCCGGAGCTTGAAAGCATTCTGCTCAGCTTGTCCGGTAAGGCCAGCAAGCTGGGACTCGAGGGCATCCACGCGAGAGGTGAGGTCCGCAATGGGTGAAGAGGCCGGGGTCCCCGGCGCAGGCGCCGGAGCGGCGGGCGCCGGTGCGATCTCCGGCTCGAAATATTGGCCGCCAGCGCCAGGGAAGACCTTCCGCTGAACAGCCTTCATTTCCTTTTCGAGCTTGCCGACGCGCTGCTCGACATTGGACTGGGCGAGCGCTGGCGCTGCTGGAAGAGCCGCCATGACCAGAGCAATCAGAACAAAGCCGCGCATAAACATCCTCAAAATATGGTTACAGGCCCCACGGAAAGCATAGAAGATTTCCTTGCAGGGTAAAGATTGACCTGTGCTGAATCAGAAGATTGGAACGAACCTCAAGATCAGGGCTGCGGTGCAGGCGCGGGCGCAGTTGGAGCGGCCCGCGCGTTGAGGGCGGTCGCGCTGATCGGCACATCGGAAATCGTCTTGTCAGGCGTTCCAAGCGGCGCGACTTCCTTGCCGCCGATGGTGACGCGCAGCGCCTGCGGGCGTCCGGTGATGATCAGCGGGTTCTTGGCCGTGGGCGGAACGGTGAATTTTTCGCCGGCCTTCATTTCCTTTTCGAACAGCCGCTGCCCGCCTTCCTCATAGATGCGCAGCCAGACAGTGTCCGTGGCGGTCAGCATCACATCGCCTGCCGGTGCCGCAGGCCGTGCGGGAGCCGCAGGGCGTCCGCGCCCGGCGGGAGCGGGCTTTTGCGCTTCGGCAATCCGGGTCTCGGCAATTTCCTCATCGGTCGGCGCCGTGAAGAACTGGGTGCGCCAGATGCCGTAGCCAATGGCGAGGATCAACGCGAGCGCAATGGCGGTCCAGGCGAGATAACGGGGTGGCACGCGGGCCGGATCAGCAGGCTCAAAGGCTTCATAGCGGGTGCCCGATATGGCGTCCTGCGCCTCCAGGTCGGCGCGGACTTCCCGGGAGATCTGCACTTCATCCAGGCCCACGGCGCGGGCATAGGCGCGGGAAAATCCGATGCAGTAGGTGACGCCGGGCAGCGCCTTGTAATCGCCCTTCTCCAGCGCGCTCAGCAGCCGGACGGGAACCCTGGTGCGGGCAGCGATGTCGTCGACGCTGGCCTTCATCGCCTCCCGCGCCATGCGGAGCTTGTCGCCAGGTGCGTGAATGTTGAGCTCCTCCTGAGCCGGCTCATCTTCCCCTGACATCACCTTCTCCCGCAGCACCGGTCATACACATGCTCGGCGGCCTTCTCACACCCTGAGGCGAGGCCTGTCAACGCGGGCAGCAGCAAATTTTCGCTTTCACAGTCAATTAAGCTCCACATTCCGTTCGCTCGCCCACTGCGTCAGCGCCGCGCGGATATCCATCCGGCCGCTCGCCAGCATTGCCGTGATTTCGGCCCGGAGCGGTTTTGCCTCAAGCGAGCGGATCATTGCCTTGACCGGACCTACCGAGGCCGGGGTGATGGAGAGCCGCTTGATGCCAAGCCCAAGCAGCGCCATCGCCTCGAGCGTCCTGCCCCCCATTTCTCCGCACACGCCAATGGGGACTTGATGGTCGCGGCAAGCCGTAGCGATGCGGTTCAGGAAGCGCAGAATGGCGATGCTGAGCCAGTCATAACGCTCCGCCAGCTTTGGATGGGCGCGGTCGGCCGCAAAGAGGAATTGGGTGAGATCATTGGTGCCGACGGAAAGGAAGTCCAGCTCCGGCAACAATATATCCAGCACTTCGGCCAGTGCCGGAACCTCCAGCATGGCGCCATAGCGCACGCATTGGGGCAGCTTCTTCCTTTGCCTGGCAAGCCATTCGCGCTGCGCCTCGAATAGCGCCTTGGCCTGCTCGAACTCCCATGGTTCGGAAATCAGCGGGAACATGACGTGGAGTGTCCGTCCCGCCGCCGCCTCCAAAAGAGCGCGGGCCTGTGCCTTCATCAGCCCATCCCGCTCCAGCGACAGCCGAAGCGCCCGCCAGCCCATTGCGGGATTGTCCTCTATATTCTCGTCATCCTGCCGCATATAGGGCAGGGCCTTGTCCCCCCCTATGTCCACCGTGCGGAAGATGACGGGCCGGTCGCCGGCCGCGTCCAGCACATCCCTGTAGAGCCGCTGCTGCCGCTCCCGCTGGGGCAGGGTGGCGGAAACCAGGAACTGGAACTCCGTCCGGAACAGGCCAATGCCGTCCGCGCCGGTAACGTCGAGCGCCGCCACATCATCGCGCAAGCCCGCATTCACCATCAGCTCGATGCGCTCGCCATCCAGCGTCACCGAAGGAAGATCGCGCATCGCGGCAAAGGCGGCGCGGCGCTTCTGCGTGAAGGCCAGCTTGGTTTCGAATGCTTCATCCATGGTGGGGGTGGGGCGGATGAACAGGCGGTTCTCGTTGACGTCCATCAGGACGAGATCGCCCTCCGTCACCAGATGGCGGATATTATGGACGCGCCCCAGCATCGGCACGCCCATGGCGCGGGCGACAATCGTGACATGGGCCGTAAGCGAGCCTTCCTCCAGGATCACGCCCTTCAGCCGGCGACGGTCATATTCGAGCAGCTCGGCCGGTCCCAGGTTGCGCGCGATGAGAATGGTATCCTGCCGCAGGCCGAGTTGCGCCGCGGTGCCCAATTGCCCGGACACGATGCGGATGAGGCGATTGGCAAGGTCCTCCAGGTCATGCATCCGGTCCGCGAGCAGGGGGTCGTCGATCTGGCGCATGCGCATGCGTGTGCGCTGCTGTACCCGTTCGACCGCCGCCTCGGCCGTCAGGCCGCTGTCGATCGCTTCATTGATGCGCCGCGCCCAGCCCTCGTCATAGGCGAACATCTTGTAGGTTTCGAGCACCTCTTCATGCTCGCCGCCAATGCCGAATTCCGACTGGCCAGCCATCCGGTCGATCTGCTCGCGCATTTTCGCGAAGGCGGAATAGACGCGCTGGCGCTCGACCTCCGTGTCCTCTGCCACCGTATGCTCTATGGTGACGCGCGGCTGGTGAAAGACGACATGCCCCCGTGCCATGCCAACGACGAGCGGCAGGCCCGTAAGCATTGTCGGCGCCGTGTCCTGGACCCTGGTATAAGCGGGGCTGTCGTCGATGAGGCCCGCATTGGCGATAAGCTCCGACAGCACCATGGCAACGGTCTGCAGCGCCTCGATTTCCACCTCGTCATAGCGGCGGGGCTCTACATGCTGGACCGCAAGCACACCCACGGCCTGCTCGCGCCTGACGATGGGAACGCCCGCGAAGCTATGGAACAATTCCTCCCCGGTTTCGGGATTGTACACGAAGTCGGGATGGCTGGTCGCCTCGTCCAGGTTCAGCGTTTCGATGTTCTTGGCGATGGTGCCCACAAGACCCTGGCCGAGCGCCAATTTGGTGACGTGCACCGCCTCCTGCTTCAGGCCGCGCGTGGCATAAAGTTCCAGAACCCCGTCGCGCAGCAGGTAAATCGAGCAAACCTCGCTTGAAAGCTGCTCGGCGACGATGTCCACGACCTTGTTCAGCTTTGCCTGCGCATTGGTGCGCGACGCCATCACATCATGAAGGCGATTGAGGATTTCCCGGGCGGAAGCGGCGGCGGAAGTAGTCATGCTCCATCGCTATCAGAAACAGGGGAGGGTTTCCAATGGGGATGATGAACGGATTTACGGAAGTGC
>DATEFI010000135.1:0-3540 GCA_035280705.1 Rhizorhapis sp.
CGGCATTCCCCATCAATTCGCGCACGTCCGTCAAATGCCCGGTTACTGCCGCCGCGGCAGCCATGGCGGGCGATACCAGATGCGTCCTGGCGCCCGGCCCCTGACGCCCCATGAAGTTGCGGTTGGAGGTCGATGCGCAACGCTCGCCGCTCGGCACCTTGTCGGGATTCATCCCCAGGCAAGCCGAACAGCCCGGCTCGCGCCATTCAAACCCTGCTTCGGTAAATATCCGGTCAAGACCCTCTTCCTCGGCCTGGCGCTTGACCAGTCCTGAGCCAGGCACGACCAGCGCCTGCTTGATCGAACCCGCCAGATGGCGGCCCTTCACGACCGAAGCGGCGGCGCGCAGGTCCTCGATCCGGCTGTTGGTGCAGCTTCCGATGAAGATGTGCTCGACGGCCACATCTTCCATCCGCTGCCCCTTGTGCAGGCCCATATAGTCCAGCGCCTTGAGCGCAGCCGCCCGCTTGGAGGCGTCCGTAAAACTATCGGGATCGGGGACCGCCCCAGTGATGGGAACGACGTCTTCCGGGCTGGTCCCCCAGGTGACATTGGGAGCGATGTCCGCGGCGTTCAACGTCACCGTGGTATCGAACCGCGCGCCTTCATCCGTTGGCAAGGTTCTCCAATAGGCGACGGCGGCATCCCAGTCCGCGCCCTTGGGAGCCATCGGACGGCCCCTCAAATAAGCGAAGGTCTTTTCGTCCGGCGCGAACAGGCCCGCACGCGCACCGCCCTCGATGGACATGTTCGAAACCGTCAGGCGCCCTTCGATCGACATGTCGTCAAAGGTGCTGCCGCGATATTCCATGACATAGCCGGTGCCGCCAGCGGTGCCGATCTTGCCGATGATCGCGAGGATCAGGTCCTTGGGACTGACGCCAAAGCCAAGCACGCCGTCGACGCGGATTTCCATCGTCTTCGACTGCTTGAGCAGCAGGGTCTGGGTGGCAAGCACATGCTCCACCTCGCTGGTCCCGATACCGAAGGCGAGCGCACCCAGCGCACCATGCGCGGCCGTGTGGCTGTCGCCGCAGACCAGCGTCGTCCCCGGCAGCGTAAAGCCCTGCTCGGGACCGATCACATGGACGATGCCCTGTTCAGCGTCGGTAGGGCCGATATATTTGATGCCGAATTCGGGCGCATTGCGCTCCAGCGCCGCAAGCTGCTGCGCGCTTTCGGGATCATCGATGGGAATGCGGTTGCCCGCCGCATCAAGCCGCGGCGTGGTGGGCAGGTTGTGATCCGGCACCGCCAGCGTCAAGTCGGGGCGGCGAACCTTGCGCCCGGCAAGGCGAAGGCCCTCAAAAGCCTGCGGGCTCGTCACTTCATGGATGAGGTGCCGGTCGATATAGATAAGGCAGGTGCCATCCTCACGCCGGTCAACGATATGGGCGTTCCAGATTTTCTCGTAAAGCGTGAGCGGTCCAGTCATGGCTGGGTCACTAACCCTTCATGCAGCGCAATTAAAGGAAATTGCGCTTTGCGGTCTGCTAATTTTGCTGCGGAAGGACGCCCGCACTTGTTCCCGCCTCAGTTTCCGGCGCTCAGCCGCTGAAGTTCGTCGTGCAGCGCCTGAATGGATTGCACCAGCCGCGCCCGGTCGGCGTGAAGCTCTTCCAGTTCCGCGCGGGTCTCTCCAAGCTCAATGGCGCGGCGGGCGATCCGGGCGTCGAGAAGCGCATTGTGGCGCGCAAGCTGGCTCATCTCCTCCGCCCTGGCCACCAGACGGCGGATACGGATGTCGAGGACGTCGAAGTCAAAGGGTTTCACGATATGATCATCGCCCCCTTCGGAAAGCGCGACCACCGCCGCGTGGCTTTCGCTCCGGCCGGAAATCATGATGATCATGGCCCCCGCCATCAAACCCGATGCCCGCATCTTCTTCATCGTGTCGATGCCCGGCAGCATCGACATCGCCATGTCGATCAGGATGACGTCAAATCGCTGCGCCTGCATCAGGCTGAGCGCCACAAAGCCATTTTCCGCAAGCACTACGTCATGGCCCATATGCGTCAGGCGGCGGCTCATGACGCTGAGCGCGGTGGGATCCTCGTCGACGACAAGCAGCCTTGTCCGCCGCTGGAGACCGGGCTGATCCGCCGCCGGTTCGGTTGCCTGCCCCTGCCCGCCCGATATGCCGTCTCGCCTGAAAATACCCATCGCTTCTGCCTTGTTGAGCCCGCCGGGAAAAATTAGGCGCAAGCTGGCTTACAAATGGTTAACGTCCCCGCAAGGCTAGGGCGTGTTGAGATAGGGTTATCGAGGGCCAGCGGAGTGCTTCAGCCTTCGCGATCCGGTTTTGCGAAATGGACCTGCATCATTTCGCGTATGTCGTCGCCAATGATCCGGCGGCCCTCCGGTCCACGGGCGACCATGACCGTATCGCAAACCGCGACACATTCATCGTCCTGGAAAGCGGCGGAATAGATATGCCAGCTCGTCGTACCGATACGGCCGATGCCGCTGGCGATCACCATGTCCTCGGGAAAATGAGCTTCATTCACATAAGCCATATCGACAGCGGCAACCAGCCAGCGCACCCCCTTGTCCCGGGGATGTTGTCCCAATGAATGGTGAAAGTGGATGCGGCCGGTCTCGAACATCGCCGCCATCGCGACATTGTTGACATGACCCATCACGTCCAGGTCCTGATAGCGAGTGCTCACAGCGACCTGAAAGGGGTAGTTTTCAACCACGAGACGCCAGCTTTCCGGCTTTGCCATGCCTGTCCTTTCCTATCCACCTATTGTGGAGATAGCTCGCGAGAGGCAAAATGGAAATGATCCCGCCCAAAATTCCGAAGCTGAGGCAGTTATGACACAGAAGTTGCGGTGTGTACTGGAAGCCCGGGCGGAACTCGGCGAAGGACCCCGCTGGCATGCGGGCGAACAGCGGCTCTACTGGGTAGACATTGCCTGCAACGAGCTGCATCGCCTGGATCCCGACACCGGCAGGGACGAATGCCGCATGTTCAATGACCCGGTCGGCTGCTTTGCCTTCATGGAGGGAGGCGGGTTCATCCTGGCGATGAAGCACGGATTTGCGCTGCTGCCCGACTTCCACGCTGAACCCGAGCCGTTCGGGCAGCAGATTTTTGTAGGGAAATCCGACCTTCGCTTCAACGATGGACGTGTCGATCCGCAAGGGCGGTTCTGGGCCGGAAGCGTCAATATGACGAAATCGATGCGGGACGCGGCCCTGTACAGGCTGGACGGCGACGGATCGATAATGGAGGTGGAAGGCGGCATGCTCACCTGCAATGGGGCAGCCTTCTCGCCCGACGGAAAGCGCTTCTTCCACGCCGACACGCCAAGCCATGCCATAAGAGTCTATGATTTCGACGGAGCATCGGGCAGGCTAGGCAACAGCCGTATCTTCCATCAATTTCCCTTGGGACAAGGCCGGCCCGACGGCGCTTCGGTTGATGCCGAAGGCTGCTACTGGACAGCGCTTTTCGACGGAGGACGAGTGGTTCGCCTGTCTCCCGAGGGAGCGATCCTGCAAGAGATTCCCCTCCCCGCCCCCCGCCCGACCCTG
>DATEFI010000136.1:0-2912 GCA_035280705.1 Rhizorhapis sp.
CTGGCCGAAGGATTGGCTGACACGGCACGCGCATCATCATCACCGCTTCGGAACCGAAGTGAGCGGCTCCGGCGCGGAAGTCGAGGCGTCGCGGGGCTGCCCCTATCATTGCAGTTTCTGCGCCAAGATCGATTATCGGGACAGCTATAGACGCCGCGACCTGGACCTTGTTCTTGCAGAGATCGACGGACTGATCGAGGCAGGCGTCACTTATATCTACTTTGTCGACGAGATATTCCTGCCCAACCGGCCATTGCTGGAAGCATTGGCCGAGCGCGCGGTGGAGTTCGGCGTGCAGACGCGTATCGACCTCTGGAAGCCCGCCATGCTCGACCTGTTGGGAGAGGCGGGCTGCGTCTCCATCGAAGCGGGTATCGAAAGCTTTACCGAAGAGGGGCGGGCGGCACTCACCAAACAATGCCGGGAGGATACCCCTTCCCTGGTTGAGCGGCTGGTGCATGCGCGGCGGAAGGTGCCCTTCGTGCAAGGCAATCTGATCGCGACGGCCAATGACGATCCGGCGCTGGTGGCGCATTGGCGCGGGGTGCTGGACAAGGCGGGGGTGTGGACGAACGATCCGGTGCCCCTCTATCCCTATCCGTCTTCGCCCGATTATCGAAAGCTGTGGGGCGAGCCTGATGACCGGGCCTGGGAGCGGGCGCACGACCATTATCTGCGGCAGTTCGATCATTTCAGTGACATTCAGGAGGAGCGGCCGGTTCCGCTCGAAAGGCTGGAGGCGGCATGCGGCTGTTGATGACGACCGATGCCGTCGGTGGCGTGTGGACGTATAGCGTGACGCTCGCGCGGGCCCTCGGCGTCAGGGGATGGAACGTGACGCTGGCGGTGCTTGGACCAGCGCCGTCCGCAGCTCAGCGGGCTGACGTGCATGGTGCGCACAACTGCGAACTTCTCCTCACCGGACTACCGCTCGACTGGGCCACCGAGGATGAACGCGATCTCGTGATGGCTGGCGAAACGCTGGCGAGGCTGGCGAGCCTTTGCGGGGCTGATCTGGTGCACCTGAACAGCCCGGTCCTCGCGGCGGATGCGGCATTTGACCAGCCAGTGATCGGCGCCTGTCATAGCTGCCTGGCGAGTTGGTGGAGCGTCATGCGGGATGGGCCGATGCCGCCCGCCTTCCAGCAGCACAGGAAGCGGCTTGGCAGGGGCTATGCCGCCTGCTCAAGCCTTCTGGCCCCGAGCAGGAGCTTTGCGGACCTGACGGCGCGGATCTATGGCCTTAGGCCCGCCGTGGTTTACAATGGCGCTGAGGCGGGCCGCCGTTTCCTTACGGAAAAACAGGCCGGTTCCATCCTGACCGCCGGGAGGCTTTGGGATGAGGCGAAGGGCTTGCACGTCTTGGCGCGGGCAGCAGGCAATGTTGCTTCCACCATCTACGCTGCGGGGCCGCTTGAGGCGCCACATGGCGGAGACGCGGACCCAGGGCCGATAGTCCATCTCGGCACCCTGGATGATGCGGCGATGGCGGACCGGCTGGGCCGTACGGAGATTTTTGTCTCCTGCTCCTTATATGAACCCTTCGGCTTGACGGTGCTGGAGGCGGCGCTCGCGGGATGCGCGCTGGTGCTTTCGGACATACGGACTTTTCGCGAGCTTTGGAACGGAGCCGCCTTGTTCGTTCCGCCTGGGAATAGCGAGGCGCTTGCCGAGGCCCTGCGAACGCTGGCCGGCGCACCGGAGATGATTGCGGGGCTGGGCAGGGCCGCAAGCCTTCGCGCGTCTCAATATAGCCTGGAGAAAATGGTGCGCGGCACGGAAGGGCTGTACCGGACGCAATTGCCGTCCTTCTTCGAGGCCAAAGAGGTGGCGGCATGAGGATAGTTTATTTCACGCATTCGCTACTTTCCTGCTGGAATCACGGAAATGCCCATTTCCAGCGCGGCGTGTTGCGGGAATTGCAGGCGCTTGGCCATGAGGTGCAGGCGATGGAGCCGCAGGATAGCTGGAGCCTGTCCAACCTGCTGGCGGACCATGGGAAGGAGGGGCTTGCTCCCTTTCACAAGACTTATCCCGAACTTTCATCCAGCCGCTACGATCGGGAGCGTTTCGACGCTGGGGAGGCAGTCGGCAATGCCGAGTTGGTGATCGTCCATGAATGGACGGAGCCGGAGATCGTCGCTGCGCTGGGCACACTCCGCAAGCGCCGTTCGGGCATGACGCTGCTCTTTCATGACACACATCACCGCATGGTGAGCGATCCCGATGCGATGCGCCGGTTCGACCTCTCGGGCTATGACGGCATCATCGCCTTTGGCGAGGCGCTGGCGGAGATGTACCGGAAGGCGGGCTGGGGCGAGCGGGTCTGGGTCTGGCATGAGGCCGCCGACCTGAAGCTCTTCAAGCCGCCGGAGGAGGAGGGCGAGCGGGAAGGCGTCGCCTGGATCGGCAATTGGGGCGATGACGAGCGGAGCAGCGAACTTCGCGAATATCTGCTGGTCCCCTGCCGCTCCGGCGGATTGGCCCTTGATATCTGGGGTGTGCGCTACCCGGCGCATGCGCTGGCGACGCTTAGGCTGCTTGGTGCGCATTATCATGGATGGATCGCCAATGCGCTGGTCCCGGACCTCTTCGCCAGGGCGATGGCTACGGTCCATGTGCCGAGGCGCTATTATACAGACATGCTGCCCGGCATACCGACAATCCGCGTGTTCGAGGCGCTGGCGTGCGGCATTCCCCTTGTCTGCGCCCCCTGGGAGGACAGTGAGGGACTGTTCAGGCCGGGTGAGGATTATCTGGAGGCGCGCGATGCGGGCCAGATGCGCCGCTGCCTGACCGCGCTCGACAAGGATACGCAATTGCGGGCGGAGCTTTCCGCCAATGGGCTGGAACGCGTGCGGAGCCGCCACGGCTGTTCCCACCGTGCCGCTGAACTGCTCGACATCCATGCG
>DATEFI010000137.1:0-2284 GCA_035280705.1 Rhizorhapis sp.
GCTGGGCAGCATCGAGCGCGTCGAAGTGCTGAAAGGTCCGCAGGGGACGCTCTTTGGACGCAATGCGACCGGCGGCCTGATCCATCTCATCACCAAGACCCCAAGCTTTAGCGACTCCGAAGGTAAGCTCGAACTGGGATACGGTTCCTATCGGACGCTGACGGCGTCCGCCTATGGAAGCGGTCCGATCAGCGACAATTTGGCCGCCAATTTGGCACTTTCATATGAGAACCGTGACAAAGGCTATGGCAAGACTTTGACGCCCGGTCTCCGTTTCGGCGAGATGGAGTCCTTCAGTGGCCTCAGCAAATGGGTTTGGGAGCCAGGCGATCGCACCCGTGTCACGGTCGACCTGATCGCCGACTATTCGAAGGACGACGCCGGCACGCGGATCGGTACGCCTGAAGGCTCGCGGCCCGCAGGCGCGGGTATCGGATATCTCGGCTTCTGGACCCTCCCGGTGGCAGAACCCGATACCCTCAGCACACGCTCGAACCTCACCGGCTCGTTGAATATCGAGCACGACCTCGGATGGGCGCGGGTGAAAAACCTGTTTGCGTACACGCGGCTGAACGCGAGCATCTGGCCCCAGTTGCTCAACCCCGGACTGGGGACCGCGGCGAACACCCCCGGCTTTTTTCATCTGAAGGAATCGGCCGATACCTTTTCCAATGAGCTGCAGTTGCAAGCGCCCGCAGGCGCGGACTTCCAGTGGGTTGCCGGGATCTATGTTCTGTATGACAAGGCTCGCGACCATCGGATCAGCGCTGCGACGGCCGCTGCATTCGTGGCTCGGTCGCCCCTCACGAAAGAACAGTCCTCATGGCAGAAAACCACATCCTACGCCGTTTTCGCCCAAGGCACGAAGACAATCTTTCCCGACACGCGCCTGACGCTTGGCGCACGATACACGTCGGACAAGAAGGAAGTCGAAGGGGAGGCCACGATCAGCAACTTCAGCAGCTATGCGGCCGGCCTGGCCTCGGTTGGCGCCCCGGATTCCAAGCGGTGGGGCAAAGTGACATGGCGGGTATCTCTCGATCATGATTTCACCGACACGATCATGGGCTATGTCGCCAACAGCCGCGGTTTCAAGAGCGGCGTTTACAATTTGGGCTCCTTCGACAACCCACCCGTCAACCCCGAAATCGTCACGCTTTACGAGGTTGGTGTGAAGTCGGAACTGTTCGACCGGCATCTGCGCTTGAATGCGTCGTTGTTCCACCAGGATTACAAAGACATTCAACTCAAAACCGGCACCATACCGCTTTGCGGTCCGGCTGGCTGCACCTTCGGTACTATCCTGTTCAATGCCGCAACATCGCGAATGAGAGGTGCCGACGTCGATTTCGAGGCGGCGCTGGGCAATCTGACTTTGAGCGGCGGCTTCGAATACCTCGACGCCAAGTTCAAAAGCTTCCCGATTGCGCCCTGCACGATTCCCCGGCCAGCGCCCCAGGGCGGCAACGTCACCGTCAACTGCGATCTATCCGGCGCACGGATGCCGCGTTCCCCGAAGTTCACCGGGAACCTTTCCGCTACATATCGCATCGACCTTAATGAAAGCGGCGAGCTCTCCTTGGCGGTAAATGACTCCTATAACAGCGGCTTTGCCTGGGATCCAGACGGCCGCATTCGTCAGAACGCCTATCATCTCCTGAGCGGATCGATCACCTGGCGTTCGGTGGATGAGCGATTGTCGGCGCGCATCTGGGGCCGCAACCTCCTCAACGAGAAGATCATGTCCAACGTCATCACCGGCGGTTCCGACCTCTATTCTCCAGACTTGCCGTTCACGGCAGGCGTCACGTTGGGCATAGAGTTCTGATGACCACGCCTTCCCCCATGAGCCTGGGTGAGGCTGCCGAAGGAAGATGGCAGGCCGACGATACACCCAAACGTGGCCTTCGCCATCACTGGGCCAGCGTGATGGGAGGCGTGCTTTTTGCTCGCCTCTTCATCAACCATCCCATCATCGTGCAGACTTTCGCAGCCCTGCTGGTTCCACTCGCGCTGGACCTGCATGTCGATAGGGGCAGCCTTTCCCTGGCCTTGGCCGGCCATCTCTTTTGCCTCGGCCTGGTGTCGCCGGTCTATGGTTACATGATCGACAGATATGGCGTCCAGCGGGTCCTCGTGCCCGGCCTGCTTCTGACGGGCCTCCTCCTGATCAGCGTTTCAGCGGCGCCCAACCTTGAGGTCATCATCGTTCTCTATCTGGCGATGGGCCTTGCCGGCGCCGCCGCCGCACCCACGGCCTGGGGCAAGATCGTGACCAGCGTCA
>DATEFI010000138.1:0-4096 GCA_035280705.1 Rhizorhapis sp.
ATTCCTCATTTTCCTCATCGGCATAGTCGATCGTCCAGCCGGTAAGCTCGTTCGTGCCGTTCGTTCGCTCAAAATCCCACGGCTCTGTCACATGCAGGCGGAGCCGGAGATGCTGGGTCATACGAGCGCCTTTGCCTCATCATCCATGGTGCCCGAAACCTCCGCATCGCCGAGCAGCATTTCTGTGTGCGACGCACCCGAGGGGATCATCGGGAAGCAGTTGGAGAGCTTGGCCACACGGCAGTCGACCAGGACTGGTCCGGGGGTCTCGATCATCTGCCTGATGCCGGCTTCCAGTTCCTGCGGCCCTTCGATCCGGATCCCGGTCCAGCCATAGGCTTCGGCCAGCTTCACAAAGTCGGGCAGACTATCGGAATAGCTTTCCGAATAGCGGCTCTCATAGGTCAGTTCCTGCCATTGGCGGACCATGCCCATATATTCATTGTTGAGGATGAAGATCTTCACCGGCAGGCGATATTGGATCGCGGTGCCAAGTTCCTGAATGTTCATCTGGATCGACGCATCGCCCGCGATGTCGATGACCAGCGCGTCCGCGTTGCCGACTTGCGCGCCAATGGCCGCAGGAAAGCCATAGCCCATGGTGCCAAGGCCGCCGCTGGTCAGCCACTTGTTCGGGTCATCGAAGTGGAAATGCTGTGCCGCCCACATCTGATGCTGCCCGACTTCCGTAGTGATGATCGGGTTCTTGTCCCTGGTTGCCGCATAAAGCGCAGCAATGGCCCGCTGCGGCATGATTTCTTCGCCCGTCTCGCGATAATCAAGCGACCGGCGCGCACGCCAGCCGTCGATCCGGCTCCACCACTCACTCTGGTCGGTGGCCTTGTGGCCCTTTGCCTTCCACAGGGCGATCATGTCCGCCATGACATTGCCGACATCACCGATGACGGGCAGGTCCACGACGACATTCTTGTTGACCGAACTGCGGTCGATGTCGACGTGGATTTTCTTGCTGTCGGGCGAGAAGGCGTCGAGACGGCCGGTCACGCGATCGTCGAAACGCGCGCCGAGCGAGATAATCAGGTCCGCCCGGTTCATCGCCATATTGGCTTCATAGGTGCCGTGCATGCCCAGCATCCCCAGCCATTGCGGGGAGGAAGCCGGGAAGGCACCAAGGCCCATGAGCGTGCTGGTAACCGGCGCGCCGGTGAGGGCGGCAAGTTCGCGCAGCAGTTCGCTCGCTTGCGGGCCGCTGTTGATGATGCCGCCGCCTGTGTAGAGGATCGGCCGCTCGGCAGCGGCAAGCATGGCCACCGCCTTCTCAATGTCGGCGGCAGGCGCCTTCACCTGCGGGCGATAGCTGACATGAGCGATCTCGCCGGGATGCTCATATTCCGCAGTCGCGACCTGAACGTCCTTGGGGATGTCGATGACAACGGGGCCGGGGCGGCCTGAAGTTGCAATATGGAAGGCCTCGTGAAGGATATGGCCGAGCTTGGCAGGGTCCTTCACCAGATAATTATGCTTGGTGCAGTGGCGCGTCAGGCCGACCGTGTCCGCCTCCTGAAAGGCGTCGGTGCCGATAAGATGCGTCGCGACTTGTCCTGTGAGGACAATGATGGGAATGGAGTCCAGCAGAGCGTCCGTGATCCCGGTGATCGCGTTGGTTGCGCCCGGGCCCGAGGTGACGAGAACAACGCCAGGCTTGCCCGTGGAGCGGGCATAACCCTCGGCCGCATGGGCGGCAGCCTGCTCATGGCGCACCAGAATATGCTTGATGACCGGGTGATTGTAGAGGGCGTCATAAATGGGCAGCACCGCGCCGCCCGGATAACCGAACACCGTGTCAACGCCCAGATCAACCAGCGCCTGAACCAATATGTCAGCGCCGCTACGCTCAACCACTTTCAATCTCCTTCAACAAAGGCGCGGTGTGCTGCAGTGCAGCCCAAAAGGCAAGGTGCACGCCTCTATTTATAACAAAATGCCGTGTCAACAGCTAAAGTTGTAATTTTATTACCAGCTGTCTCGCTGCTCTGGAATCAATTTCCTCGCGAAAGCAGGGCCAATCACGCGGCGGCTGGTTGGAGAACCAGGTATATTGCCGTTTCGCATATTGGCGGGTGGCCGTCTGCCCTAGCGCAATCATGGCCTCCCGGCTTATCTCGCCGGAGAGCCAGGCAGTGATTTCCCGCACTCCAATCGCTCGCATCACTGGCAGGTTGGCGGGCAAATTGCGGTCCAGCAGCCTTTCAACCTCGGTGACGGCGCCATGTTCCAGCATCGCTTCGAACCGCCGGTCACACCGTTCAAACAGCCACTCCCTCGGAGGAAGGAGGACAAGGGGGTGCAAGGCAATATCCTTGCCTATCCCGCCCACCTTGTGCTTGTGCCACCATCCAAGGGGCTGGCCGGTCGAACGCACCACCTCCAACGCTCGCGCAATCCGGCTTGTGTCGGCCGGAGCAAGACGGGCGGCGCTTTGCGGATCCTCTGCTTTCAACGCCTCATAGGCATCGGCGACGGGCAGGGCGCGGATCAACTGGCGGATATCGGCATCAATGTCGGGCACCGGCGCGATGCCGTCCAGCAGCGTACGGACATAAAGTCCCGTTCCTCCCACCAATACCGGCAACCTTCCTGCATTATGGGCCGCAGCGATCTCCTGCTTGGCATCGGCTGCCCAGCGAGCCGCCGAACAGGGCTCGCTCCCATCAATTGTGCCGAACAGGCGGTGCGGAGCAGCCGCCATCTCCTCGGGCGAAGGACGTGCCGACAGAACGGCCAGATCCGAATAGACCTGGCTCGCATCTGCATTGATGATGACTACATCCTTCCGCCGTGCCAGCTCCAGCGCCAGAGCGCTCTTGCCGCTGGCGGTGGGTCCGGCAATAAGCGCGACTGCCGGACGGCCATCGGGGCCCTGATTCTGGCCTGAAGGATTATCGGAACTGCTCATGTTCGTTGGGACCATAGTGGCAAGCGGCGCATTGCGTCAGGGGGATATTACAGAAGCACGCGACCGCCTGGCAGCGGCAGGCTGTCAGCCCGGAGAAGCGGTCGAGATCGACCCCGGAAAGGCTGCTGACCTGTTCTTTTCGGCAAAACCCGCCGAGGCCCGGCAGGCGTTGCAGGCGATCAATGAAGGCATTGATATTATCGTGCAGCCTGTGGAAACCCGCGAAAAAAGGCTGCTGGTCGCTGACATGGACTCCACCATGATCACCGTTGAATGCATCGATGAGCTAGCGGACTATGCCGGAATAAAGGAACAGATAGCGGACGTCACGGAGCGGGCCATGCGCGGCGAACTCGATTTCGCCGAGGCATTGAAAAGCCGTGTGGCATTGCTGAAGGGGCTGGAGGAGCAAGTCATCGACATTTGCCGTGCCGAACGGGTCAAGATCATGCCAGGCGCAAAGGTGCTGGTGCAGACGATGAACGCTCGGGGAGCAAAGACCGTTCTGGTGTCAGGCGGCTTTACCCGGTTCGCAGAGCCCGTCGGCAAGGAAATCGGCTTTGGCCGGGTGGTTGCCAATGTCCTGGAGGTCGAGGGCGCACTTCTTGCCGGAACGGTCCAGTTCCCGATCGTCGATGCCTTGACCAAGCGTACGGAACTCGAACAGACGTCCGCCCAATATGGCATCCCGCGGGAACTGACGATGGCCGTGGGGGATGGTGCGAATGATATCCTTATGATGGAAGCGGCGGGGCTGGGCGTCGCCTATCATGCCAAGCAGAAGGCGCGCGAGGCCGCCGACGCTGAAATCAACCATGGCGATCTGAGCGTGCTGCTTTACGCGCAGGGCATTGCCCCAAGGCACTGGGCGGCTGAGTAGCCGCTGCCCCTGGTCTTGCAGGCCTGCTTTCGTTGCAGTTCAACAACATTGATATAAAAGAAAAATTAAGGATGCTCCTATAGCTTTCGTTGCAGAAAAAAGATTCACCCCCGGGCGCAGGAATTGTTGACGATGGGCCATGCCCGAACATTGGACGGATTTCCGGTGACGGAGCCATTTGCACGGGCGCGGGATCCGCGAACGAGCAGGCTCCTGACCGCGGAAATCATGTCGTCCCGCCTTGGTACGGCAAAGATCGTGGTTCGGAATATTTCTGCCAGCGGCCTGGGTGGCAAATG
>DATEFI010000139.1:0-4712 GCA_035280705.1 Rhizorhapis sp.
CCCCATGGCAACCAACCCAGTCGAAATTCCCCAGCCGGACCGCATCGAACCGCAGTCCCCGCCGGAAACGCCGCCCGACAGCCCGCCCAGCGAGGACCCTTTCGAAGAGCCGCCGGAAATCGTGCCCGAGAAGCCCGATTATGACAAACCCGACCGGGGCCCGATAGAAACGCCGCCTCCGCCGGATTAGAGGGTCGAACTCCCCGCTAGCTCTTGAATTACCAGCAATGCCGTTTCCCTGAACGCGGCGCTGAGAACGGGGGCCTGAGTATCCCGGGTTGGCTGGAATGAAAAATTCGCACGTGTTACAAAGGAGCGCGTCGATCCAACCCACTCTGTTTCAATAATGCCCTTTCCCGTCAGCGCTCCAGGTTGCCCGAGGCCGAATTTCTTAGCGCATGCACTTACCGTCAAACTGATAATCCGGGCGCGCAGAGGGATCATATCGTCGCGTCCAAGACCGCTTCGAGGAGGCAGGCCTATCGCATTCAATCGCTCGGCCAGAATGGCGCGAAGATCATCTGACGTGCCGGTGTTGATATCTCCCCATCGAACCTTTCCGTTCGGCAAGCACATAAGGCCAGCTTTACGAGGTCCAATTGGCGTGTCCGCCACGAATGGATGAGTCAATTCGACAAGGAGGAAATTAGCCTGCCGACCGTCAACGGCATGAAGTTCGCTTCCGATCAATAGGCAGCCAGCTAAAACTGGGCCGGCCCCCCATTTGGCTGCCCGGCCCCCTATGATGATCATGCTGGTTCTTTAAGGCCTACGCACTGTTTCCAGATACCGCCGATGGTCCCGAACTGCTTGCGGTATTCGATACGGCTACCCGTACCCTCTGAATAGACCGAAAAGGCGAGCGACACCCCGCCATAACCGTTCTTGATCAAAACGACCTTGGCCCCGTCATCGCGATCCATGGCGGCGGTATTGTTCTTGTTAGCCAAGCAAAATGCGACTTCATTCTGGCTCTTTTCCGAATGAAACACCTCTGTCGGAGCCTTGCTGAGGACTTTTTGAGTAGACGCACAACCTGAAAGCGCCAGAACTGCAAAGCACCCGAGAGCAAATTTTCTCATATCTTCCCCCTTTCGCCGATCCGAATAAATCGAATCGGCCTGCCTTCCAGTTACATAGTCTGATTAATGAAACAACTGGAATTAAAGAAACGGTAAGGACCCTCAGCCCAACGCCTTCTTCAACAATTCATTAACCACTTTCGGATTGGCCTTGCCACCCATGGCCTTCATTGTCTGTCCGACGAAGAAGCCGAACAGCGCTTCCTTGCCGCCGCGATATTGTTCGACCTTATCGGCGTTGGCAGACAGGACAGCCGCAATCACTTCTTCGATCGCGCCAGTATCGCTCGTCTGTTTAAGGCCCTTTTCCTCGACGATCTTTTCCGGATTTTCGCCGGTCTCCAGCATGATCTCGAAAACCTGCTTGGCGAGCGTGCCGGAAATGGTGCCGTCGGCCACCAGCGCCAGCAGTTCGGCGCCCTGCTGCGGACTGACGGGGCTGTCCTCCAGCGTCTTGCCGAGGCGGTTGAGCGCTCCGAACAGCTCGGAAAGGAGCCAGTTGGCGGAGGCTTTCGCGACCTCCGGCTCGCTCTTCTTCTGGATGCGCGCGCCTTCCGCCAGCAGCGCCTCGAACCAGCGGGCGGTTTCAGCCTCTGCAGTCAGAACGGCCGCATTGTAGGAGGTGAGGCCGAGTTCCGTTTCGTAGCGGCGGCGCTTGGCGTCGGGAAGCTCCGGCAGCGACTTGCGGCATTCGGCGAGGAAATCCTCATCCAGTTCCAGCGGCAGCAGGTCGGGATCGGGGAAGTAGCGGTAGTCGTGCGCATCTTCCTTCGACCGCATGGACCGGGTTTCGCCCTTGTCCGGGTCGAACAGGCGCGTCTCCTGGACGATCTTGCCGCCCGATTCCAGCACGTCCACCTGCCGGTTGGCTTCATATTCGATGGCCTGCATGACGAAGCGCACGGAGTTGACGTTCTTCGTCTCCGTGCGCGTCCCAAAGGGCTCGCCGGGCTTGCGGACGGAGACGTTGACGTCCGCGCGCATGGAGCCTTCCTCCATATTGCCGTCGCACGAGCCGACATAGCGCAGGATCGTGCGGAGCTTGCGGAGATAAGCCCCCGCCTCAACCGGAGAGCGCATATCGGGACGGCTGACGATTTCCATCAGCGCCACGCCCGAGCGGTTGAGGTCGACATAGGAGCGCGTCGGATGCTGGTCGTGCATCAGCTTGCCCGCGTCCTGCTCGACATGGATGCGCTCGATGCCGATGCGCTTGGTGGGGCTGTCCGGGTCCTTCTCGTCCAGCGTCACCTCGATCTCGCCCTCGCCCACCAGCGGGTGGTATAGCTGGCTGATCTGATAACCCTGCGGCAGGTCAGCGTAGAAATAATTCTTCCGGTCGAAGCGCGACCACTGGTTGATGACCGCATTGATCGCCATGCCGGTGCGCACCGCCTGGCGGATGCACTCCCGGTTGGGTACGGGCAACATGCCGGGCATGGCGGCGTCGACCAAGCTCACCTGCGTGTTGGGCTCCGCACCGAAAGCGGTCGCCGCGCCGGAAAAGAGCTTCGCCTGGCTCGTCACCTGCGCGTGCACCTCAAGGCCGATCACGACCTCCCACTCACCGGTTGCGCCCTGGATTCTATAAGTCGATTCAGTCATTTAGTTTTGTACCCAGCTGGCTTTTAGTGGGCTGCACGAAATGCAACCTGCCCTTGATCATTAACGTAAAATTCGACCGGACCACCTCGAAGAAGGCCATCCTACCACCACTTCTCCGGCCGCGCCGCAAAGCCTGCCCGTTCCTCGATCGCCAGACCGGCATTCAGCACGCCCTGCTCGTCGAGCGGCTTGCCGATGATCTGGAGACCAAGGGGAAGGCCCTGCGCATCCAACCCGGCGGGCACCGACATTGCCGGAAGACCGGCGAGCGAGGCAGGCACGGTGAAAACGTCGTTCAGATACATCGCCAGCGGATCGTCCTGCTTCTCGCCCAACGCAAAGGCGGCGCTGGGCGCGGTCGGCGTCAGCAGCAGATCGCAGCTTTCCCAAGCCTTCTCAAAATCGCGGGCGATGAGGGCACGGACCTTCTGCGCCTGGGTATAGTAAGCGTCATAGAAGCCAGCGGAGAGCACATAGGTGCCGATCATGATGCGGCGCTTCACCTCCGCGCCGAAACCGGCGGCGCGGGTGGCGGCGTACATGTCCTGCAGGCCCGCGCCTTCCGGAAGTTCACGCTGTCCGTAGCGGACGCCGTCATAGCGGGCGAGGTTCGACGACGCCTCCGCCGGAGCGATGATATAATAGGCCGGCAGCGCATATTGCGTGTGCGGCAGGGAGACGTCGACGATCTCCGCACCTGCGTCCTTCAGGAAGGCGATGCCCTGCCGCCAAAGCGCCTCGATCTCGGCCGGCATGCCATCGACGCGATATTCCCTGGGGATGCCGACGCGCTTGCCAGAAAGATCGCTGGCAAGCCCCGCCTCCCATTGCGGCACGGGAAGGTCGAGCGACGTCGCATCGCGCGGGTCGAAACCGGCCATATTCTCCAGCATGATCGCGCAGTCGCGCACGTCGCGCGCCATCGGCCCGGCCTGATCCAGCGAACTGGCGAAAGCGACAATGCCCCAGCGGGAGCAGCGGCCATAGGTCGGCTTGATCCCGGAAATGCCGGTAAAAGCGGCGGGCTGCCGGATCGAGCCGCCGGTGTCCGTGCCGGTCGCAGCGGGGCAGAGACGCGCCGAAATTGCCGCCGAGCTGCCCCCGGAGCTTCCGCCCGGCGCCAGGTCCGCATTGCCGCCATCCTTGCGCCGCCAGGGCGAGATGACATTACCGAAATAGCTGGTCTCGTTGGACGAACCCATCGCGAACTGGTCGAGATTCAGCTTGCCCAGCATCCCGGCTCCCGCCTCGAACAGATGGCGCGAGACGGTGGATTCATAGGTGGGCGTGAACCCTTCGAGAATGTGGCTGGCGGCGGTGGTCTGGACGCCCTGCGTGCAGAACAGGTCCTTCATGCCGATGGGGACGCCCGAAAGCGGCAGCAGCTTGCCCTCGCCCCGCGCCTTGTCGGCAGCGGCAGCGGCGGCGAGCGCATGGTCCGGCGTTTCGACGATGAAGGCGTTGAGCGCTTTGGCGGCCGCGACATTTGCGTTGAACGCCTCCGCCACTTCGCGTGCCGTAAACTCGCCCTTGCGGAAGCCGTCGCGGATTTCCGCCACGGTGAGGTCGGTAAGTTCGGCCATTATTCGATCACCTTCGGCACCGCGAAAAAGCCATGCTCCGCCTGGGGCGCATTGGCGAGGACCTTCTCCCGCACATGGCCGTCGGTCACCACATCCTCGCGCAGGCGCAGCTTGTTGGGAATGACCGCAGTCATCGGCTCGACACCGCTGACGTCCACCTCTCCCAATTGCTCGACAAAGCCGAGAATCTTGTTGAGCTCAGGCGCCAGCGCCTCCACCTCTGCATCGCTGATCGCGAGACGGGCGAGGCTGGCGATTTTCTTGACGGTTGCATGATCGACAGACATAGGGCAGCCGCTAGCACCCGCGCGGGGCGGCTTCAAGCGGCTTTGCTATTCAAATGGCTGTCCGGCAGGCTTCCCGTCAATGAACAACTGGCGACGTTCGACAGGCCGGATTTCCAGCTTCCTCTGCCTTATGGCTTCCGCCACGGCGCGCCGTT
>DATEFI010000140.1:0-4013 GCA_035280705.1 Rhizorhapis sp.
CTCCGCGCGCGCAGCGAGGCAGAGGCGCTCGCGGCGCTGGCCGATTTTTCCCTGCCGGTGGTGATCAAGGCGGACGGGCTTGCGGCGGGCAAGGGCGTCGTCATCGCGATGAGCGAACAGGAGGCGCGGGACGCCGTCAGCAACATGTTCTCCGGCGGGTTCGGAGAGGCCGGGGCAGAAGTGGTGATCGAGGAATTTCTGACCGGCGAGGAGGCAAGCTTCTTTGCCCTGACCGACGGCAAGACGGTCCTGCCGTTCGGATCAGCGCAGGACCATAAGCGGGTGGGCGACGGCGATACCGGGCCCAATACCGGCGGCATGGGCGCCTATAGCCCCGCCCCCGTGCTGACGCCCCGGCTGGAGCAGCAGGCCATGGAGCAGATCGTCCGGCCCACGGTGACAGCGATGGCGCAAGAGGGCATGCCCTATGTGGGGGTGCTCTATGCAGGGTTGATGCTGACGCCGCAGGGACCCAAGCTCATTGAATATAATGCCCGTTTTGGGGACCCGGAGTGCCAGGTCCTGATGATGCGCCTTGATGAAGACCTGGTGCCACTATTGCTGGCGACGGCGGAGGGACGGCTGGCCGAGCATGGCGCGGTGAAGCTTTCGGCGGACACGGCGCTGACCGTCGTCATGGCGGCGAAGGGCTATCCCGGAACCCCGGACAAGGGCGGCGCCATCGGCGGCATTGCCGAGGCCGAAAAATATGGAGCGAAGGTGTTCCATGCGGGAACCGCCTTGGCGGACGGGCAATTGGTGGCGGCGGGCGGCCGGGTGCTCAACGTGACGGGCAAGGGCAGCAATGTGACGCAGGCCCAGGCCGCGGCCTATGGCGCGGTGCGGGCGATCGACTTTCCGGCGGGCTTCTGCCGCAGCGATATTGGCTGGCGGGAAGTGGCGCGGGAAACAAAGGCGTAGCGGAACTGAGGCGGAAGGAGAGGCAAGATGCAGGATTTTATCGCCACTTACGGGCTTTGGATCTTAATCATTCTGGCGCTGGTCGCGATCGCCGCCTTTCTGCTGCGGGGCAAAGGCCGGGACAGGAGCATCGCGGCCTCGCCCCCGCCGGTCGTGTCGCCGCCTGAGGTTCCGGTAGCGGAGCCCCTCCCCGCCCCATCGCCGGCCGTGCAGGCAGCGAGCGTGACGGAAGCAGAAGCGCCTGCGCCCAAGGCCCCTGCTGTGGCGGGAGAGCCCGACAATCTGTTGAAGATCAAGGGCATCGGTCCGAAGGTGAATGGGATACTCAACGGCCTTGGCATCACCCGCTTCGACCAAATCGCCGCCTGGACCCCCGCCGACATCGCGAGAATCGACGGCCATTTAGGCAATTTCGCCGGCCGGGCAGTCCGCGACCAATGGGTCGACCAGGCGGGCTACCTTGCTCGGGGGGATGTTGCAGGATTTGAGGCGAAGTACGGGAAGCTTTGACGCGGTGGCGGACCGCGGTCCGCTCGTGACTCCATGAAGCAGAAAGCCCTGCCTGCTAGAGGGATTTCGAGCCAGACGGAATCATCTGGCGGCTCGGAAATCACGGAAAATAAAAGAATCTCAGACTCGTTCCGGTTCGATCAGAACCGGAACGAGTCTAGAACCGTTTACGCAGGAAAAACCGCCTGTGGCCCACAGGGTGATCTTCAAGCGAACCGAAAACCTCAAATCCCAGCTTTTCGTAAAAGCCACGTGCTTGAAACTCGTAAGTATCAAGCCAAATACCGACGCAGCCGTTAGCGCGAGCAATCCTTTCCGCCTCCAGCATGAGGGCCGTCCCGAAATTGCGTCCTCGATGATCTTCGGGCACGGCCAGGAGTTCTACGAAAAGCCAATCATAGACTGTCTTTCCCCAAAGACCGCCCACGTCATTGCCATTCTCATCGGTTAACAGAATAGCTACTGGACGGATGCCTGGATCACCTGCCTGACTGATGTTGTAAGCACGCAGAGGAGCCATAACTGCATTGCGATCAGCGTCAGAGGGGGTCTCCCGGATCGCAATACGAAGTGCCATTCAACCCACATAGTAAATGCCCGGCCAATAGTATAGCTAGCGAAACGGCCTGCCGGTCTGGTTAGGGCATGCCCGTTTGATGCGCCCAGCCAAGTGTCCGACCAACTCAAACCGGCTGGACAGCTGGCCCACCATTGGGCCAACATGGCGACATGACAGACACCATCGCCCGCCTGCACATCGCGCTAGGGGATACAGATCCCCTGATATGGCGCAGGGTCGACATGCATGTCGAAGGCAGCCTGAAGATGCTGCACGATGTCATTCAGGGGGCAATGGGGTGGCTCGATTACCACCTTTGGGAATTCGAGCTGGGAGACAGACGGTACGGCATTCCTGATCCGGAATGGCCGGATGACAGCCTGTTTGCGGCCAAGAACACCAAGCTCAAGAGCCTTCTCGACCGCGGCGTCCGACAGTTCCTCTACACCTATGACATGGGCGACAATTGGGAACATATCATCACGGTAGAAGCTGTCATGGAAGGTGAGGCGGATACCAAATACCCCCGCTATGTCGATGGCGCCCGCCGGGGGCCGCCCGAGGATGTGGGCGGAATACCAGGCTTCGAAGCCTTTCTTGAAGCCATCTGCGATCCCCAGCATCCCGAACATCGGGAAGCCACCGATTGGCATTTCGACAGTTATGGGGAAGCGTTCGAGCCCGATACCATCGACCTGCTTGCCGCAAAGCGGAGAATAGGCGACATCGCCAAGCGCCGCGCCGCGGGAAAAGCCGGCCGGGCCAAGCAAAAATCCTGACAAGCCGGCGCCACCAGCGAGGCTTGCAGGCGGTCGAGAGCTTTTCCCGGACAACAATTCTACGATGCGATGCCGTTGCGTCTGCCGTTAATCTGAACCATGTCCGTTGGGCTAAGCCGTGAGGCCTGTCGTTCTCATCAGAGAAAGAAATGCCGGCTGAGGCATCAAAAGGGGCTTCACTTGCTTCGAAAAAGGACACGGGCTTCGGCAAGCTCAGGCCGAACGGAAATCAGGTGATTAGGATTTGAAGAACTTCGCTCTGGAGAAGCGGGGTCCCTGCCTGCGTAGGGACGACCGGGCGATTGGCCGAGGGGGTAAACTCCTCTGCGTCTCTACGCGAAGAAATTATCCCTGGAGATCTCGCGCAGAGGCATAGAGAGGGCAGAGTCCGGACGGGAAACACCCTCCGCACCCCGCGTCTCTGCGTGAATATTTGATAAGGCCGTGTCCTTGGGATCTCGTGGTCTCTGCGCAGGTGTTCAGTATCGGATGATTGTCATGATCGAGATGGTGTAGAACGGGGCATTGCTCATGTGAGGGAGCGCCTGTCGTGGATCTGAAACTTCACGCCAACGCCACCACGACCCCGCTGCGTTGGAACGACGGATCTTGGCCCGCGCGAGCGGGTCTCGACTTCAGCGAAAGCCGAAATTTATTCCGAGCGCCTGCCTTGCAGGCAGTGGAGGGGCTCGGCACGAACGGAATGCGATGTCCTTCCCAGCCGGACGCAGATGCCATGTGCCATGTGCCCAGACGCACAAAACCCCCGCCGAGGCGGGGGTTTGTGAGTTTGGTTGCGGGAGCAGGATTTGAACCTGCGACCTTCAGGTTATGAGCCTGACGAGCTACCGGGCTGCTCCATCCCGCGACACTGGCCTACCAGGCCTTACGCGCCGGTGACAAGCATCCGCTTGTCCTGGCTTTCCTCGCACAAGCTCGGACGGCCGTTCGGCCTTGTGAACCGTCGGTTCATCGGAATGAACCAATGATCATCATGAATGGGTTTGAAAACACTTCGCGCATGCGCCTGCTGCAATGCCTGGCGACGACCTACTCTTCCGGGACTTAAGTCACAGTACCATCGGCGCTGTCAGGTTTCACGGCCGAGTTCGGGATGGGATCGGGTGGGTCACTGACGCTATGGTCACCAAGCAATGAAGCAGGCGCATAAGCGAAGGGTTTTTAATCGATGCACTTACCGATCGGGTTGATCAGTGAGACCATATATCGGGCTGGCTTTAATC
>DATEFI010000141.1:0-4929 GCA_035280705.1 Rhizorhapis sp.
TGAGGAAACCGGAAATTTCGAAGAGATTGATCGAGACGTGCGATCAGCCGCTTTTGAAGGGGAACCAATGCTCCATTTATAGACGCGATCTATGATTTGGTCCCAACGCTTTCAATTTTTCTTTCCTTGCGGCTTGCGATAGGGGAGGAGCCATGAGCGGGCCCATTCTTGATACGAAGCTGTCGCCGGACAGCGAAACCTTTCGCGCTAATGTGACGCATAACCGCGCCTTGCGGGATGTGCTATATGCCGAGGTCGCGGCAGCAGCCCAGGGCGGGCCGAAAAATGCACGGGACAAGCATGTCGCACGCGGCAAGCTGCTTCCGCGTGAGAGGGTCGAACACCTGCTCGATCCCGGCTCTCCCTTTCTGGAAATCGGGCAGCTCGCGGCCCACGGCCTTTACGGCGACCATGTGCCTGGCGCGGGTCTGATCGCGGGCATTGGCCGGGTATCGGGCCGTCAGGTGATGGTTCTCTGCAATGACGCGACGGTCAAGGGCGGCACCTATTATCCCATGACGGTCAAGAAGCATCTCCGCGCGCAGGAAATAGCGCTGGAGAACCGGCTGCCCTGCGTGTACCTGGTCGACAGCGGCGGCGCTAATCTGCCCAATCAGGCAGAGGTGTTCCCCGACAGGGAGCATTTCGGCCGTATCTTCTACAACCAGGCCAATCTTTCCGCGCGCGGTATCCCGCAGGTCGCCTGCGTCATGGGAAGCTGCACGGCGGGCGGGGCCTATGTGCCCGCCATGTCCGATGAAACCGTGATCGTGCGCAACCAGGGAACGATCTTCCTTGCCGGCCCGCCGCTGGTGCAGGCAGCGACGGGCGAGATCATCAGCGCCGAGGATCTGGGCGGTGGCGACCTGCACGGCCGCAAGTCCGGCGTTGTCGATCATGTCGCCGAGAATGATGCCCACGCGCTGACCATCGTGCGCGACATCGTTTCCACGCTGCAGCCCGACCAGAGGCCCAACGTCAATCTATGCGAGCCGCGTCCGCCCAAATTCGACGCCGAAGAGCTATATGGCATCATCCCCAATGACGTTCGCGCGCCCTATGATGTGCACGAGGTCATCGCGCGCATCGTCGACGGCAGCGAGTTTCACGAGTTCAAGGCGCTTTATGGCGGCACGCTCGTCTGCGGCTTCGCGCATATCTGGGGAATGCCGGTCGCAATCCTCGCCAATAACGGCGTGCTGTTCAGCGAGAGCGCGGTAAAAGGTGCGCACTTCATCGAGCTCGCCTGCCAGCGCCGCATCCCGCTTCTCTTCCTCCAGAACATCTCCGGTTTCATGGTCGGCGGCAAATATGAGGCGGAGGGGATCGCCAAGAATGGCGCCAAGCTCGTCACGGCCGTCGCCACCGCCCAGGTGCCCAAGGTGACGGTGCTGATCGGCGGCAGCTTCGGTGCGGGCAATTACGGCATGTGCGGCCGCGCTTATGGTCCGCGCTTCCTCTTCACCTGGCCCAATGCGCGGATCAGCGTGATGGGCGGCGAGCAGGCGGCGAGCGTGCTGGCCACGGTCCACCGGGACGCTGCCAAATGGACACCCGAGGAGGCCGAGGCGTTCAAGACCCCCATCCGCCAGAAATATGAGCATGAGGGCAATCCCTATTATGCCTCGGCACGGATGTGGGATGACGGAATCATCGACCCGGCGCAGACCCGCGACGTGCTCGGGCTCGCCTTTGCCGCCACGCTGAACGCGCCGATCCCCGACCGGCCGCAGTTCGGCGTCTTCCGGATGTGATGGAGCAAGCGTGGTGATCAACAGTCTTCTCATTGCCAATCGCGGCGAAATCGCTTGCCGCATCATCCGCACTGCCCGCCGCCTGGGCATCCGCACCATCGCCGTCCACAGCGAGGCCGACGCGCATATGCCCTTTGTCAGGGACGCCGATCAGGCAGTGTGCATCGGTCCTGCTCCAGCGCGGGAATCCTATCTCGTTCAAGAAAGGATTCTCGAGGCCGCAAAGGCCAGCGGAGCGGAAGCGATCCATCCCGGCTATGGCTTCCTTTCGGAAAATGCCGAATTTGCGGAGGCGGTGCAGGCAGCGGGCCTTATCTGGGTCGGCGCGCCGCCGGCCTCCATCCGCGCCATGGGGCTCAAGGACGCGGCGAAGGCCTTGATGATCGAGGCGGGCGTCCCCGTCACGCCCGGTTATATGGGCGACGATCAGAGGCCGGAGCATCTGAAGGCAGAGGCCGAAAGGATCGGTTATCCGGTGCTGATCAAGGCGGTGGCCGGTGGCGGGGGCAAGGGTATGCGCCGCGTCGATGCCGCCCCTGATTTCCTTGACGCGCTTGCCTCCTGCCAGCGCGAGGCAGCCTCTTCCTTCGGCGATGACCGGGTATTGATCGAGAAATATATTCTGGGGCCTCGCCATATAGAGGTGCAGGTCTTCGGCGACACGCACGGCAATGCCGTGCATCTGTTCGAGCGTGACTGTTCGCTTCAGCGCCGCCATCAGAAGGTCATCGAAGAGGCACCCGCCCCGGGCATGGATGCGGAGACGCGCGCTGCCGTATGCGAAGCCGCGGTGAAGGCGGCACGGGCGGTCGACTATGTGGGCGCAGGAACGATCGAGTTCATCGCGGACGCATCCGAAGGGCTGCGCGCCGACCGCATCTGGTTCATGGAAATGAATACGCGGCTCCAGGTGGAACATCCCGTCACCGAAGCGATCACCGGACAGGATCTGGTCGAATGGCAGCTTCGCGTCGCGTCGGGAGAACCGCTGCCAAAGCGCCAGGACGAGCTTGCCATCAATGGCTGGGCCATGGAGGCGCGCCTCTATGCGGAAAATCCGACCACCGGTTTCCTCCCCTCGACCGGCCCGTTGACGCACCTGCGATTCCCTGATGGCATCCGCGTTGACAGCGGCGTCGAGCAAGGCTGCGAGATCACGCCGCATTATGATCCGATGATCGCAAAGCTGATCGTCCATGCACCCTCGCGCGATATGGCCGCGGCGAATCTGGCCGAGGCCGCCGCGAAGGTTCAGGTCTGGCCAGTAAAGACCAACGCCGCTTTCCTCGCCCGCGCCGCCGCCGATCCTGACTTTGTCGCGGGCACGATCGACACCGGGCTGATCGAACGCCACGCGGGACGCCTCATTCCTTCTGGCGAGCCATCCGATGGAGCGGTCGTCGCTGCGGCGCACGCGGTGGTCGCCACTCACCAGACGGGACTTTGGGGGGCGCTCAGCGGTTTTCGCGCCAACGCACCGGCCGACCGGTGCGTGCGCGTGGCGATCGGGGGGGCAGAACATGCCGCAACGCTCGATGGCCGCGGGACCGGCATCATCGTCGACGTGGCGGGCGAAACGGTCCTGTTCGACAGCGGCCAAGGCTGGTCCATCCATGCTCCACGCACGGGCGATGCCGGAGGCTCCGGCGGCGCGTCCGACGGCGCGCTGCTGGCGCCGATGCCGGGCCGGATCATCACCGTTGACGTGGCAGAGGGCGATCATGTCACGAAGGGCCAGAAGCTCCTCGTCATGGAAGCGATGAAGATGGAGCAGGCGATGATCGCACCCTTCGACGGCATTGTCGCCGAATTGAAGGTAAGCGTCGGCGGCCAGGTTTCCGAAGGCGCCACACTGGCGCGGGTGGTCAAAGAGGAAGCGCCGGCGGACTGATAACGCGCGCATCCTCCCAATAATGAGAGGTGTGGCCAAGCCGGGATGAAGCGGGCGCCTAGTGGTCAGGGGCCGGACGCGGGGCGCCGATGAAAGGATGTGGTTTCGAGGTGAGCAGCGTTCCACCCATCCGAAGCCTTCACTGTGCGAAGTGCTTCAGTGATTTGACGGAATATTGAAATTGAACGTCTGGCGCTTGGCGCTGCAGGCGAGTGAACTTCCGGGCCGGTAGCTCACCTCATATTGCAGTTCCTTTGCCATTCCCGTAGCCGCATCGACAAATATCAGCGGGGGATAGGCGACGAGCGGTCTGGCGTTTATTGTTTTGCCGCTGGTTGTAATGTCATGTTCTATTTGGACCCATCCTTCAAACCCCATCATAAGTGCTTCTATAGGATAGTCATTGCTACTTACGTTGGAGCGTTTGAGGATAGGAGGCGCTCCCAACAGCGCACATTGCTCCTCGCTTAGGCCTGTCCGGCTGAAATAATCCTGTGCCTTCGCTCCATCCCCGCTCTCTATTGCTTTGCCCGCCAGGTCGAGCCAGGCAAGCTGACGCAGAGGGTGACGCTCCGGCAGCCGATCATCCTGAGCAACGTTGAGTAGCAATGCTGAAGCGTCCTTGATCTTTGTGGAAAGGGGGCCACGGGCGGCGTCAAGCATAAGCGTATCGGCGGCAAGCGCATCCTTCGCAATGGCCGGTTCGGTCGACAGTGTCACCAGTGCATTTAGGTCTTTACTATTATAACGATGTTTGTCCGCTATTGATGCCTGCAAGCGCTGTATGCGGAGCCAGTTAACGACCTCTTGAGGAACCGATGTCTTCGTCGCAAGGCCAAGCGCCTCGTCGGTCATGGCGATGCGATTTTGGGCCGATAGAATTTCTGAGTCTACAAGCCAACCCAAAGCCGCGATCCGGACCTTATCGTCGCCTCGCGCCACGCTTTCATCGGCATATTTGTGGAGCATTTCTCTAAGATTGCCCAAATTAGAGGCACTGCCGTCCAAAGCGGGAAGTTGACTAGTAGCCCATTCCCTAAATCGCCCGCGAAGCGGCCCCATGACTCCGGGGCCGCCGCTACCCAGCATATTGCTGCAACGCAATTCAATACGGGTCAGCATCCTATAGAAGGGAGGAATCGCAGCAACATCTTCCGGCTTCCAATACCAATCACTCACGGCTTTGCCGAAGGCAGCCGCAACTGCCGGGCCGCCACGCGAATAAACGGTGTGCGCCGACGCGACGGTTCCATTATCCGCAATACCGAATTCTACCACGGCAAT
>DATEFI010000142.1:0-2879 GCA_035280705.1 Rhizorhapis sp.
ATCGCCCGAGGCTGGCGCCATCGTGCCCTATATCAAACTCATCAACACTGAGCTGCGCAAGCTCGTGGGCGACTTCATGACCCGCGCTGTGGGACCCGAAGCGCAGAATTTCAATCCCGGTTTCGATGAGCTTTCGACCGATCCCATGTTTACCTACCTGACTGGGATCGGCGGTACGATCGCAGGCGGCAGTAATGAGATCATGCGCAATATCATCGCAGAGCGCATCCTGAACATGCCGCGCTGACGTTTAGGCGGTCTTTAGGAGCTGGTTGGCTGTCGACCGGCTTATGCCAAGGCGTTGACGATCTCGGTCGTCCGGAGTGGCCGCGCCTCTCACAAAAATATTCGAGCACATCCAGCGTGCAGGTTGCAGATTGCGAGGAGCTCTGGCGCGACTGATCAGCTTTTGCGCCAGTCGTCAAGACCATGGCCGTCTGCCGGAGGGTCTCAGGCCGACGCCGAATTTTAGCGCTTTTGCCTCCCCCGGGGGGCGGGGGAGGCAAGGCTGCGCCTTACCGGCGCTCTGCCATTATTGCGGCCAGCCTGCACCAGGCACGTCGACCCGCAACGTAAAGAGGCCGGACGTATCGATTTCTTCGGGATCGTCCACCGAACGCTTGGGCTCGGTTTCATGCCCGGGCCCGCGGTACAGGCTGCCATGCTTACCCGACGGATCGCTTCGCGGTGCGCGGCGCACGTCGGTCGCCAACACAAACAAGGTTCGACGATCCTCGCCGCCGAGCATGCATGCCACTGCGCCGGGGATAGCATATTGCTGATCGATCGTCCCATTGGCGAGCACACGCACCAGTTCGCCTGAATAGGGCGAACCGAACCAGACGGCGTCCTCCGCATCCAGCGATATGCCGTCCGGCCAGAGCTGGTCGAACTGGGCCATGACCCGCTTGTTGCTAAGCCGGCCCTGCTCGTCCCGGTCGAAGCGCACGAGCCGGCGTGCATAGATTTCGGCAAGGGTGAAGGTCCGCCCGTCGGGGGAGATGGCGGCGCCGTTGGGAGAGCAGATATTATCTATAACGGACATCGTCTTGCCATTGGGCTCGATGACGAGGAGGGCGTCCGGTCCGCCAGGCTCACGATAATGCACGGTCGGGGAGACCATGGTCGTCCGCGTGCCGACATAAACCCGTCCTTCGTCATCGACGACCATATCGTTGAGCCATTGACCGGGAAGATGCTGCATGTCCGCATGCAGAACGACGTCGCCATTGCGAAGGATGAACAGTTGCCGCTTCTTCATGGATGCGAAGATCAGGGCGCCATCCGGCATGAATCCCAAGGCCGAGGGGGAATCGTCGAGAGAAAGGATGACTTCCGATTTCTCTCCGGGCACCATTCGGTTCACGGTCTTCTTGAAATAATCCGAAAACCAGAAGGCGCCATCACGCCAGCGGGGACTTTCAGGATGAAACAGATCGACATCCACTTTCGTGAATTTGTCCAGATCAGCCACGTCGCGCCTCTCCTATATTTGATGTTTCGTCATTCATATCCATGAGGCCGGAAGCATCGCAAGGCGCGAAGTCCGATAAGACCACAAATTCGTATAGATGCAGAATTATCCGCATTTACGGACCATCGCCACATTCATGATGCGATTTCAGAATCAAGTACCAATTTTCATCCGATGCAATATGCAAGTGGCGAGCTCAGGACGGCGCTTTCAATCCAAACTGGTCAAAGATGAAGCCGTAGCGTTCCTCAGAGGGGAGGGCGGCGCGTGACGGCTTGGCATAGCCGTAACGAAAGGGCGTCGCCAGCAGATAGTGCAGCTTGCGTGCGGCCGAGGGGAGGGGAGGCTTGACCTCCTCGACAAGCTGCTCGAGCAGCGCCTGGTCCCCGGCGCTTGCCGCGAGCCGGTTAGTGGAAATGCGATGCTGTGCCTCGACCAGCCGCCAGACGGTCGCGGCATAGGGTTTCAAATCTGCCGGTTGGAGAATGAGGTCAGACACGCGCCCGGTAATCGTCCACATAGCTCGCGACTGCAGTGAGGCCGCTGATCGTACGGATCAGGTCAATCGGCCTGCCGCCCAGATCCAGATTGGCGGCCTTAAGCCAGGACATGGATGCCTGATCGTCGCTCCCCATCAGCGCGTCGAGGCTGCGGAACAGGCGCACAAGATATTGCCCCAACTCGAACGCCTTGGTGGACCGGTCCAGTCCGTAGCCGCCAGAGCGCAGGCGCGAGGCGGTGGCAGGCGACAAGCCCAATATCGCACCAAGCTGCTCATTGGTGAGCTTCCAGCAGACCCTGGTTCGCACTTCTTGTCGTACGCGCCAGTCGCCTCAAGCTTGCCGCATCAAAGTCGTCCCGCAATCCAATCGCTGCAACAGGTCCTCCAACAGGCCCACATAGATTCAGACTTTTGCCGATTTGGGAACCCCCCTCGTGAGCCAACATCATGGGAGGATGGTATGAGGGGGGCAGATCACCGTTGCCCTGTAACCGGAGCGCTCTTGTGATTCGACCGACGGGATCAACAAAGCTAATCACCATTATAGCCATTCCCTTAAAGATGTGCACATTCGTCATTGCCATCTAGGAGATGGGCCGAAAAAAATTCCGTCAGAATGTTGGCGCAAACGCATGATTATCTCGGAGGAAATCTGTCTTGTCTTAGCATGTGAATAGCTCGGTTTCCACTCGCCCATCCAGAGCCCTTGACAGCAGCCTAATTGAAGTTAGGTTGCTTTTCACATTCTCGGTTCGACGGGAAGAATGAAGGGAGAAGGATATGCTAAAGCGGCAGTTGACAGCGAGCGTCGGCATGATGGCGCTTGCCGTTGCAGTGCCGGTATCGGCGCAGGAAGTAGCCGAGCAGGCAAGTGGCGGCGCTACAGAAAGTGTAGCAAGCCCG
>DATEFI010000143.1:0-2057 GCA_035280705.1 Rhizorhapis sp.
AACGACATTGAGGCTGTCGGCATGGCCATAGGCCGTCACCCATCCGCTGCCATGATTGATGAGGACAAGGCCGCCGAACAGCTTGATCTCGTCCCCGGCATAGGCGACCACGCCATCGGCGGCGGCCTTGATGGGGGTGCCCTTGGGCACGGCGATGTCCAGGCCGTCATTGCGCAGGCCGCTGCCGAACTGGCCGAAGGGAGACAGGACCTTGCCCTTGATCGGCCAGGCGAAGCTGCCGGTGAAGCGGGAGGGTTCGGTGATCGCGGCGGTGGCGGGAAGCGGCTTTGGTGCCGGCGTTGCCCTTGCCGTCTCTTCACCTTCCCTGAGGGCGGGCTGGCCGCCGGTCAGGATGTCGTCGATGTCGATGCGAAAGGCCGCGGCGCGCTCCTCCAGCGTCTGCGGCCGCTTGCCGGGATCGGGCAGCAGGAGCCGCTGGCCATTGCGGAGGATGAAGGGGTCCTCCAGGCCGTTGCGGTCGACAATGTCGCGCCAGGGAATGCCATAGGCGCGCGCGATCGCGATGCCGCTTTCCCCCTCCGACACCAGATGATAGCGGCCGGCGGGAACGCGGAGCTTCTGGCCGGGGTGAATGACATAGGGGGCCTCCAGCCCGTTCGCCAGCGCCAGCATTTCAGAGCCAGCGCCGGTGCGGTTCCCGATGCTGCGCAAGGTGTCGCCCGGCTGGACGGTGTAGAGGCTTTCGGCAACCTGCTGGGCATTGGGCGCGACCTTTCGCGCTTCCCAGACCGGTTCGGGCTCGATGAGTGCGACAAGGTCTGTGGGTAGGCGCGGGGCCGCCGTTTGAGGCGCAGGCTTGCTGAGGGGCGTATCGGCGCTGGGCGGGATGCAGGCGCCAAGACTTGCCACAACCACCAGTGCAATAGCGAGACGGACAGTGGAACAGGCGCGCTGCGGCAAGGTCCTTCCCCCCAAGCTGTTTGGTCAGCCTCTTGCTGTTTAACGATCTGGATTCAGCCGTCAAATGCGGAGCGCAACTGGTCCAGGCTATCATAATGGGTCAGGTCGAGGTGCAGCGGCGTGACGGTGATATAGCTTTCCGCCGCAGCTTCCAGATCGGTGCCCTTGTCCGGGGTGCGGATGCTGCTTTCAAGGCCGAACCAATAGTAGCGGTAGCCGCGCGGATCGGTCCCCTCGATTATCTTCGAGCGGCCATAGTCGTGGAAGCCCTGCCGCACCGCCTTGATCCCGCGGACCTGTTCCGGCTCGACGGCAGGAAAGTTGATGTTGAAGAGCGTGCGCGGCGACATCGGAATATCGAGCAGGGGACGGAGAACCTTTTCGCCCCAGGACTCGGCACAGGCGAAGGGGACGGTGTCGCCCATTCCCTCGCGCGAATAGGTCTGGCTGAGTGCGATGGCGCGCAGACCCGCAAGCGATCCCTCCATCGCGGCGGACACGGTGCCGGAATAGGTGACATCCTCGGCGATGTTCGATCCGCGGTTGACGCCGGAAAGTACGAGGTCGGGCGGCGTGTCCTTCATTAAATGGCCGAAAGCCATCATGACGGCGTCGGTGGGGGTGCCGGTGACGCTGAAATGCTGTTCGCCATGTTTGCGGATGCGGACCGGGCGAGTGAGCGTGAGGCTGTGGCCCGCGCCCGACTGCTCCTCGGAGGGGGCGACGATCCAGATGTCGTCGGACAGGGTGCGGGCGATCTTCTCCAGAACCTTCAGGCCCGGTGCGTGGACGCCGTCGTCATTGGTGAGGAGGATGCGCATTATCTTGCCTTCTCATTGATGCGCCGTCCCTGCCTCCGCAGGGACGACGACTAGTTTTTCGCGGGCGCCAGCTTGGTGATGCCGCCCATATAGGGCGCCAGCACCTCTGGAATGATGACGCTGCCGTCCGCCTGCTGATAATTTTCGAGCACCGCCACGAGTGTCCGGCCGACCGCCAGGCCGGAACCGTTGAGGGTGTGGAGGAAGCGTGTGTTCTTTTCGCCCTCCGGCTTGTAGCGGGCGTTCATGCGGCGGGCCTGGAAGTCGCCGCAATTGGAGACGCTGCTGATTTCCCGATAACTATTCTGGCTCGGC
>DATEFI010000144.1:0-7137 GCA_035280705.1 Rhizorhapis sp.
GCTTGGGCTGACGCCGCTTCGGCGTTGAGGAGCGCAAGAACCGCGCTCATGGCTATTGCGAGATGTTTCATCGGGCCGACCAAATCTGCTGGACCGCACCTCCCGATGAAACGTGCGCAGGGCGACTTGGTTGCATTCCGGCAACGAAATAGCCGACGCTTGCCATGAGAAGGGAGACGACCTCTGGTAAAAGAAAGCCGTCGTCCCTGCGCAGGCAGGGACGACGGTATTGCTCTATTTGTGCGGCGCTCCCCACCCGTCGGCCGTTATCCGGTATTCAATCTCAGAACTTGCCCCGCAATGTGATGCCGTATGTGCGCGGTTCGGCGAGATAGGCGGAAATAAGCTGGTTTGCCATGGGTGCGCCCAACGGAAACTGGCCGATTGTAGAAGTCGAGGGGCTGCTGCTTTGCAGAGGCGTGCTGAACGCCACCTGCGTGTACTCGGTGTTGAAAATATTCTGGCCCCAGAATTCGATGGCCCAGCGTTCCTCCGGTCCGCGAATGCCTATACGGGCGTTCACCACGCTATAGCCGTCCTGCTCCTTTTCAGGGAACAAGTCTGAGCCCGTATTATAGTCGCTGGTCATGCGCCCATCGACATAGAACAGACCGGACAGCCCGCTCGAACCAATGTCCGGCGTAAAGGCCAGGCTGGCTGTGGCGACAATCTGCGGTGCATTGGAGTTTATTCGGCCGGGAAGGAGAAATAGTGCTTGATCAAGTGGCACCGTGCCGTCGCTGCTGCCCACCAGCCGATCAGCATAGCGCGCCTCGGCATAAGTAAGGCCCCCGGTCAGACGCAGGTCGCGCACGGGGCTCGCCGTCAGCTCGATCTCGACACCTTGGCTGATGAGGCCCGGTTCAACGTCATCCTCAGCGCACCTTCCGCCACCGGCTGTTGGCGCACCGGGGCTCAAATCGACGCCGCAGCCATTGATGTTCTGGACCACAAAGCTCGTGCCGTTGAAGGTGTTGAGCTGAAAGTTCGTGAATTCCTGCCGGAAGGCGGCGATATTGGCGCTCCAGTGGCGGGTGCTGTATTTAAGGCCCAGCTCGAAGGCGTCTACCGTCTCGGCCGCGAAGCGCAGGCTTGCAGCATCGGCGTTCGAGCGGGGAGAAAAGACCGCCGGAACCACATTTACTCCGGTGCTGCCCAGTTCGAACCGGTCGAGATTATAGCCTCCCGCCTTATAGCCTCGCGAGTAGCTGGCATAGAGCAGCAGATCGTCGACGGGTTTGTAGGAAATGACGGCGGTTCCCGAAAACTCGCCATCGCTTATGTCGTCCTGCAGGTCGAGCGCATTGAGGCCGGTGCTGGAATTGCCGAGGCATCCGAGTGTCAGGATGCCCTGCGCCAATTGTGCTGCGCTCCCCAGCGAAGGATTTGTTGCCAATGCCGGAAGGCTTGAAGCCTGCAAGGCGGCGCAAGTGGCGTTATTGTTGTTGAACGCAGCGGAAAAACGTTTCTTTTCGTGCGTGTAACGCAATCCCAATGTGAGATCGATCTTATCGGTCACATGAATGATATTATGGGTGAACAGGGCCCAATTTTCACTTTTCTGGAAATAGCGCGTATCGGTATCGCCGCTATTGTTCGGGATATTGGCAAGCGCGGTTAGCCCGCTCCCAAGGCCCGAGGATATGGCGGCTGCCTGGGCCGCGGCCGTCGCCGGCGGCAGCCCGGCATTGATAAAGGCTTGGGTCAGGCCAGTGTTCAGCCGCGCTTGTGTCCCGCCGATGAGCAATGAAGTGCCTGCGGGGCTGGCGCAGGCTGCAAGCTGGGCCGGCGTCAGATTGCTAACCGCGCCTGCTCCCGCCATCAGGCGGCATGCCGCGAACCGGCCATAGTCCGCACCGAACCGGATGTCGTCACGAAGTGTCAGCTTCTCATGAGCATAATAGCCGCCCACCAGCCAATCCAGCACTTCGTCAAAGGCGGATCCCTGAAGCCGCAACTCCTGGGTGAAGGTCTTGAACTGGCGGAAATTGTCGGGCCCGCGATAGAGGAGGTCGGCAGCATTATAGTCATAGTCGCCCGCGTCGATCGACCTATAGTCCCGATACGCCGTGATGCTGGTCAGCTTCGCCGGACCGAAATCATAGTTGAGCTCTGCAGATAAGCCCCAATCTTCCAGATCGCTGATATAGTCCCGGCCAGGCGTGATGCTGAGGTCGCGGTCATAGGGGTCAGCCGGGAAAACGGCTCCTTGGCTTTGCAATATCGTGACGATCCGGTTGGTCGGATTGACGCCGAAGCCACCCGCCGCGGGCACTCGCTCGCGTGTTTCGATATAGGCCGCGCCGCAGCAGCTCTCATCCCGCTTCGTATAATCCCCGATGATGCGCACCGACAGCGCGTCATTTGGCTCCCAAAGCGCCTGACCACGCAGGAAATAGCGGTCGCGGTCATTCGTTTCGCCGATCTTGTTGCCGCTGCCGTCGACCAGATCGAAAAATCCGTCGCGCTGGACCCAGACGCCGTCCAGGCTGAGCGCCAGACCCTCTGTTATTGGCCCCGTCACGCGTCCGGCAAGGCGCCAATAGTCATAATTGCCATAAGTGATTTCGCCGCTGGCGCCGAATTTGAACTCGGGCGCCTTGCTGACGATGTTCAGGAGGCCGGCAGAAGTATTGCGGCCGAACAGCGTTCCTTGGGGACCGCGCAGCACCTCGACCCGCTCGATCTCGCCCAGTTCGTTGAGACCCGCGCCGGTGCGCGACCGGTACACGCCGTCGATGAATACGCCGACGGAGCTTTCAAGCCCCGGATTGTCGCCCACCGTGCCGATGCCGCGAATGCGCGCCGATCCATTGGCTTCGGTGCCAGTGGACGAGACCAGCAGCGATGGCGCGAGCTGGTTGAGCTGGCGGATGTCCGACGCGCCGCTATTCTGCATCGATTCTGCGGTCACCGCCGATACGGCGATCGGAACGTCGCTCAAGGGGCTCGCGCGGCGCGTTGCCGTCACGATGATCGCGTTGGGATCATAGGTTTCGGCGGCTGTATCCTGAGGCGCAGCTTCTGCTGCGGCATCCTGCGCGTAGGCAGGAAAGGATAGGGCCGAAAGGCCGGCGGAAATGAGCAAGAGGCCCTTTTTCATATATGCTCTCCCGAAAGGCAGCTATTCTTCTGTTTTGGGGCAGATTAATCGAACCGGTATGCGACGCCAATCAGGAATTGCTTGGAATCACATGCATTTCCTCCCACTGCATCTTTCATGCAACAGGGGGTATGTTCCAGTTCATCTGTCCGCATGTAATATAGCGCAATTTCATTACAATTCCGTAAAGTTGCCGCTCAAGGGGAAGCGCAGGAGCCTTCCTGGCAGCGCAACAATCGCCTCCCGGCGGCCCCCTATGGCCCGCCCGATTTCCGGATGCCGCGCGTCCAGGCCGCCGGTAAGGGCGCCGAAGGCCGGAAGGATGATCTTGCGCTCGGAATGGACGAAGCACCGGCGGGACACATTCCTGCCCCTGTGCGTCAGGCGCAGTTTCGGATGGAAGTGGCCGGATAGTTCCGGCCGGGGATCGGAAGGATCGGCTTCATGCCGCAAGACCAGGCCGTCCACCTCGGCTTGCATGAAAATGTCCCCGCCCAGCCGGTCTTTCGGCGCTGAATCATGGTTGCCGGTGATCCAGGTCCAGCGCAATTTGCCGGTCAGATCCGACAGCTTGCGCCGTGCGGGGCTGGGAAGGCGTGCCGTGCCACCGTCGTCATGGAAGCTGTCGCCCAGGCACCAGACCTCCTGCGCGTCGAGCCTGGTGGTCAGCGCCGCAATCCCGGACAGCGTCGCCAGGCTGTCATAGGGGGGCAGCATCTGTCCCTGGGCGGCATACCAGCTTGCTTTTTCAAAATGCAGATCGGCAAGCACCAGCGCCCGCCTGGCCGGCCAGAAGAGCGCGGCTTCCGGCAAGAGCAGTAGCTCATGACCAGCGAACGAAAGGGGAACCATGGACAGGCTATGCCCTGAGTCCCAACCGGGTTCAACGGCTTTGAATGGGCTCGCCGCTATTGTATAGGCGCTCGCCATGACTTCCTGCACCATCACCGTTGCCGCCTTGTATCGTTTCGCCAGGTTTGACGATCCCGCCGCCTTGCGCGAGCCGCTTCTCAAGCTGTGCGATGCGGTGGGGATCAAGGGGACGCTGCTTCTGGCCCGGGAGGGGATCAACGGGACCATAGCCGGGGCCGAGGATGCCCTTGAACAGGTGATTGCGCATATCCGCGGCCTGCCAGGCTGCGATGGCCTGGATGTCAAATATTCCACTGCGCGCGAAATGCCCTTCTTCCGCATGAAGGTCCGCTTGAAGAAGGAGATCGTCACCATGGGCGCCGGTGACCTCGATCCGGCCTCAAATGCCGGTCTTTATGTCGACCCGGAGGACTGGAATGCCCTGATCGCCGATCCAGACACGATCGTCATTGATACGCGCAATGACTATGAGGTGGCCATCGGCACGTTTGAAGGCGCGGTCAACCCGGGGACGAGCAGCTTCGGCGACTTCCCGGCCTGGTTTGACGCGCGGGCAGAGCAACTGAGGCAGGGCAAGGCCCGCAAGATCGCGATGTTCTGCACAGGCGGGATACGCTGCGAGAAATCAACTGCCTTCGTCAAAAGCCGAGGCTTTGATGACGTCTATCATCTGAAGGGCGGCATTCTCAAATATCTTGAGACGGTGCCAGCGGAAGAATCCCGATGGCGTGGCGAATGCTTCGTCTTTGACCAGCGCGTGGCCGTTGGACATGGGCTGAAGCTTGGAGAACATGGCCTTTGTCATGCCTGCCGCAGACCAGTGTCGGCGCAGGACAAGGCGTCACCGCTTTATGTGGAGGGCGTGTCTTGCCCCCATTGCCATGACGAGCGGGACGAAAGCCAAAGGGCCCGCTATCGCGAACGGCGGCGGCAAGTCGTTGCCGCCGAGGCGCGCGGTGAGGGGCATGTCGGCGTGGCTCCTGGCCAGTCCATCGGCTGAATGCCGCAAAATCCGGGCGTCGCCCCACAGTATTTTTGCCAATCCCTTTACGGGGACGGATCGAGTAACTATTCAGCCGCGTGCAATGCCCGCAATCGCTGTCGAATAGTCCGTTGCACCATCCCGGCGATGGTCGAAAATGGCGCAAATCGTCAGTGCAGTCCCCCCGGTGTTGCGATTCCGGATAGTGGCCGGTCGCCCCCGCGTGACTCGGCAGCGGATTCGATTAGGAAAGAGGCGCGTTCCAGCATAGCCGCTGTGGTTCGCCTCGGTTGCAAAAGGGCTGACATAAATGACGATGATCGAGAAAGCAGGGCTCAAGGTCGACGAACGGCTGGTCCGGTTCATTGAGGACCGTGCGCTGTCCGGAACCGCTATCGACGCCGAAGCCTTCTGGCGTGGCGCCGCCGGTATTTTTGCCCGCTTTGCTCCTGAAAATGCCGCTCTTCTCGCCAAGCGCGACGATATGCAGGCCCGGATCGACGCCTGGTATAGGGAACGGCCGGGCCGCCCGATCGACATGGATGCCTACCAGGCTTTCCTGAAGGACATCGGCTATCTGGTCGAGGAGCCTGCTCCTTTTTCCATTTCCTCGCGCAATGTGGACGCCGAATTGGCGACGCTGGCGGGACCGCAGCTCGTTGTGCCGGTCCTCAATGCCCGCTTCGTGCTCAATGCCGCCAATGCGCGCTGGGGCAGCCTTTACGATGCGCTATATGGTACGGATGCCATTCCGGGCGCCGCTCAGGGCCAAGGCTATGACCCCGAACGGGGCGCGCAGGTCATCAGTTGGGCCAAGGCGTTTCTCGATCGTTCCGTTCCGCTCGCGGCCGGAAGCTGGACCGAATGGAATGGCGGCGAACCTGTATTGGCGGACCCGTCGCAGCTTGCCGGGCGGGCGGGGGACAATATCCTCCTCCGGCACAACGGTCTGCATATCGAACTCGTCATCGACCGCTCGCATCCCATTGGCAAGGACGACCCCGCCGGCCTTGCCGATGTGATATTGGAAGCGGCGCTTTCCACCATCATCGATCTTGAGGATTCGATCGCCGCCGTCGATGCGGAAGACAAGGTCGCGGCTTATTCCAACTGGCTTGGCCTGATGAAGGGCGATCTGGAGGATACGTTTGAAAAGGGCGGGAAGATGATGACCCGCCGGTTGAATCCGGACCGCAGCTATGTTGCGCCCGATGGGACATCCTATAGCCTGCCGGGACGAAGCCTGCTCTTCGTCCGCAATGTCGGCCATCTGATGACGACGCCGGCGGTGCTGTTGCAGAACGGATCGGAGGCTCCCGAGGGCATATTGGACGGGATCGTCACCAGCCTGATCGCCCTCCATGACCTGAAGCGCAACGGTTCGTTCGGGAACAGCCGGACGGGGTCCATCTACATCGTGAAGCCCAAGATGCACGGGCCCGAGGAAGCGGCCTTCACCAACCGGCTGTTCGACGCGATCGAGGATCTTCTGGGCGTCGACCGGCACACGCTGAAGGTCGGCGTCATGGACGAAGAGCGCCGCACTTCGGCCAACCTTGCCGCCTGCATCCATGCCGTCAAGGACCGGATCGTCTTCATCAACACCGGTTTCCTCGACCGGACCGGCGATGAAATGCATACCTCCATGCAGGCGGGGCCGATGATCCGCAAGGGCGACATGAAGACGTCCGCCTGGATCGCGGCCTATGAGGATCGCAATGTTCAGATCGGCCTTGCCTGCGGCCTTTCCGGCAAGGCGCAGATCGGCAAGGGGATGTGGGCAGCGCCGGACCGCATGGCCGATATGCTGGAACAGAAGATCGGCCATCCCCGCACTGGAGCCAATACGGCCTGGGTCCCGTCGCCCACCGCCGCCACCTTGCACGCCACCCATTATCATGCCGTAGATGTCTTCGCCCGGCAGGAGGAACGGCGGGCCGAACACGTCGCCAGCAGGGAAAAACTGCTCAGCATTCCGCTCGCCGCAGGCGTCAACTGGTCCGAGCAGGAAATCCGCGAAGAGCTGGACAATAACGCCCAGGGCATTTTGGGCTATGTGGTCCGTTGGGTTGATCAGGGCGTGGGCTGTTCCAAGGTGCCGGACATCAATCAGGTCGGATTGATGGAGGACCGCGCGACGTTGCGTATTTCAAGTCAGCATATCGCCAACTGGCTGCAC
>DATEFI010000145.1:0-2305 GCA_035280705.1 Rhizorhapis sp.
CGGATTTCGGGATAGGTGGGGCAGGGGAGCGAGCCGAATTGATCGGGCGAAATCAGCTCGACCTCATGACCCAGCGCCATCAGTTCGCGGCGAACCGATTGCAATGTCCGCACGACGCCGTTGACCTGCGGCAGCCAGGCGTCCGTGACGATCGCTATCCTCATGCAGCCATCCGCTTGCCGGGAACGGCCTCGGCGTTCCTTGCCGCGATCTCGTCGGCCCAGTGGAGTATCTCCATCCGGCCGTCCAGATGTTCGACGAGGGCGGTGCAGCCTTCGACCCAGTCACCGTCATTATAATAGTCGAGACCCGCGATCTGCCGCATCTCGGCGGTGTGGATATGCCCGCAAACCACTCCGTCGACCCCGCGTGCCGCCGCTTCATGCGCGACCACTTCTTCGAACTTGGATATGAACTCGACGGCGTTCTTGACCTTGTGCTTCGCCATTTTTGAAAGCGACCAGTAGGACATGCCAAGGCGGCTGCGGATCGCATTCACCACGACATTGAGCTGCATGAGAATCTCATAGGCAGCGTCGCCTACGAAGGCGAGCCAGCGATGCGCCAGCATGATGGTGTCGAATTCGTCGCCGTGCAGCACCAGAAGTTTGCGCCCATCGACAGTCTCATGGATCGCTTTCCGCCTGATTTCGACGCCGCCGAAATTGAGGCCGGTGAACTGGCGGAACATCTCGTCATGATTGCCCGGAATATAAACGATCCGGGTGCCGCGCTTCGCCCGCTTCAGGATGCGCCATACGATGTCATTATGGGAGGCCGGCCAGTAGAAGCGCTTTTTCAGCCGCCAGCCGTCAATAATGTCGCCCACCAGATACATGGTCTCGCTGTCGACATTGTCCAGGAAATCGATCAGCATCCGCGCATTGCATCCGCGCGTGCCCAGATGGATGTCGGAAATCCAGATGGTCCGGTATTTCGTCCGTTCGCCCGAGACCGGCTCAGGATGATGCGGCTCAGCCGTGGTGAAGTCCTCCACGTCGGCACCAAATGGCAGTCGCGTGATAGCGTTCATGCAAGCCCCCAAGAGCATATCATCTGGAGGGGGCGTGTAGCGGCGGTCTGTTACAATTTGAGTTGGAATATGACGGTTTTGCTACCGTTGGCGGCCGATCTGGGGGCGTAATGAGCCGGACTGTCTGCCTTTTCTGTCCGCCCTCGAGCGGCAAAATCCTACCTGTCCTTGCGCAGCGGGACCCCGGGCAGGTTCTTTGACGTGCGGATGGTGAGCGATGTCTTCACGCTCGCGACATTGGGGGCAGGGGTGAGTTGCGAGGTCAGGAACTGCTGAAAGCCCTGAAGGTCCTTCGCCACGACCTTGAGAATGAAGTCGATTTCGCCGTTCAGCATATGGCATTCCCTGACTTCCGGAAGGCTCGCCACATGTTCCTCAAAGGCGCGGAGGTCCGCTTCCGCCTGGCTTTTGAGGCTCACCATGGCGAAGACAGTGATGCTGTAGCCCAGCGAGGGCGGGTCGATCATCGCATGATAGGACTTGATCGCCCCGCTGTCTTCCAGCGACCGTACGCGGCGCAGGCAGGGTGGAGCGGTCAAGCCGACCTTCTTGGCCAGTTCGACATTGGTCATGCGGCCCTCATCCTGCAGTTCCGCCAGGATCTGCAGATCGATATCATCGATATTGGGACCAGCCATGAGCCTGAAACAACCTTTCCGCTTAGTGCGCGGTATCATAATATTGTTTCAGGGAAATGCAATTGTCCCACTATGCGACGTACCAAAGTGGAATATTCCCATTGGGCCTGAAGGAGCATATTCCGAAAGCTTAACGATCCGTTAGGGTTTTGGAGTCGGGCGTGCGTTTCAACGACCAGCTGCACACCATATTGGCAGCGAAACCGCCGGGCGGCGGAGGGTCAGTCACGCGCTGGCGCCAGTGCGTCGACATATTGGCGCAATATGACCGGCCCGTCCGGCTGGGGATCAGCGACGCCGATCGTGATGCCGTCATGGCGGAACTGGAGGCGCTGAGAAGCAAGGTCAGCGAAACGCAGCGGATATCCACGGTCGTCGACCTCGGCACGCGCTTGCGGTCTCCGTCGCTCGTACGCTTTTTCGGAACGGACCGGCCCTCTATCTGCGCGGCGGCCATGGCGCGCGCGCATTTGCCTGACGGCATATGGGCCGACCTCATCAGCGATCTTTCGCCAACCGCGAGGGGAGTCCTCCGGCACCGGAATGACATGGGGCCGCTCGCGAAACGGGCGCTGGCGAGCTTTGGGTCGCACGATCTGGTGCTGACCAGCCCGGTGCCGCAAGCTGAAGAGGC
>DATEFI010000146.1:0-5441 GCA_035280705.1 Rhizorhapis sp.
GAAGTGATTCCGCATTTGCGGGCGTTCGGCCGCTCCCTATCCGGCAATCGCGACGTGGCCGACGATCTGGTGCAGGAGACATTGCTGAAGGCTTGGGCCGCGCGGGAGCGCTTTCAGGCGGGCACCAACATGCGGGCCTGGACCTTCATCATCCTGCGCAACTATTATCTCTCGCAAATGCGCCGGTCGCGTTTCCGCGGCGAGTGGGATGAACTCGCTGCCGACCGCCTCCTTGCCGCCCCCGCCGGGCAGGACAAGCAAGTGGAGCTTTCCGACATGCAGCGGGCGCTGATGCAATTGCCGCAATCGCAGCGCGAGGCCCTCATCCTGGTGGGGGCTGGCGGTTTTGCCTATGAGGAGGCGGCGGAGATCTGCGAAGTCGCCGTTGGTACGATCAAGAGCCGGGTTGCACGGGGCCGCGCTGCATTGGAACAGATATTGGAGGACGGGGCCATCCCTTCCCGCCGTACTCAGGCGAGCAGCGATGGCGGTGCGCTCGAAGAAATCATGGATGATGTCGACCGCATGAGCCGGGGCCGCTGAATCTATCTCCGACGTGCAGAAGGAAGAGGTTCAGGCGCGAAACTGATTCAGCTTTCCCAGAAGCTCGATCAATTCGGAAGGCAGGCCATTTTCAGGCTGACGAAACGCGCTGCGAAGCGCGCGGCCCACACCGTCGTGCGCCGCAGGACGATGCACCGTAAGATAGCGCGTGCCGTCTTCCCCCCTACGCACTGATAAACTTTCGTTTCTTCTTGACATGGCCTATCAACGAAGACGTGCGGGAAAGGTTTCTGATAATTTTTTTGCGCCGAAACGGTCCGGGATTGGGATGTACCGGTTTTCAAAAAAATAGGGCGACTCAGCGAGACTCGAGCCAATGAAAGATTTCTCAGCAGCCCTGGACCGGGCGCGGCAGCACAGCGGCTTCCTGGCGCGCCTGGCCGATCAGAACGCCGTCATTGTGGATTTACTGTCACAGGGTAAAGCCGAAGACGCCTATAAGCTCTCCAACGAGGCCGGACAAAACGCATCAGGTCCCGGCCAGGCACTTCGACGCCAGCGCAATGCGTTGGCGCTGGTGACAGCCATTGCCGACCTTGCAGGCGCCTGGGATCTTCAGCGCGTTACAGCGACATTGTCCGATTTTGCCGACCAGGCGCTGGATGCCGCCATCCGCACCGCTTTTGCCGAGCGCGTTCCTGATGCGCAGCCACAGGGCTTTGCGGTGATAGCGCTCGGCAAACATGGCAGCCGCGAACTCAACTATAGTTCCGACATAGATCCCATCTTGATTTTCGATCCGGAGACCATGCCGCGCCGTGAACGGGAGGAACCGATCGAGGCGGCGCAGCGGATCGGGCGGCGCGTTGTGGAACTGCTGAGCGCCCGCGACGGCGATGGCTATGTCTTCCGGGTCGATCTTCGCCTTCGACCTTCTCCTGAAGCCACCCCTATCGTGCTGCCTGTGGAAGCGGCCATTTCCTATTATGAGACAATGGCGCTCGGATGGGAGCAGGCGGCGTTCATCCGATCCCGTGCTGCTGCGGGCGACAAGGAATTGGGAGACTATTTCCTGCGCGCGATCCGGCCCTTCATCTGGCGGCGATCGCTGGATTTCGGCGCGATCGACCAGATCACGGATGTCTCCCGGCGTATTCGTGGCCATTATGCGCAGGGGCAGGCTTTCGGCCCCGGATATGATCTGAAGCGAGGGCGGGGGGGCATTCGGGAGGTCGAATTTTTTGCGCAGGCGCACCAGTTGATCCATGGCGGCCGCCACCCCGAACTCCGCGCCCCGGCGACGCGCGCCGCGCTGGCGGTGCTGCGGGAAGGCGGCATCATCGACGCCGATGTGGCGGCGAGGCTCGATGCCGCCTATGTGCTGTTCCGCACGATCGAACATCGCTTGCAGATGATCGAGGACCGGCAGACGCACAGCTTGCCCAAGAGCGAGGAAGAGTTGCGGCGCGTGGCGGGACTCCACGGGCTGGAGCAGCCGGATGAACTGCTCGACCTCCTGCGGCCGCATGTCGAAAGCACGGGCAGGATTTTCGACGGACTTTCCGGTTCGGACGCTGGCGACAGGCTATCGGCTAACGAGGCGCGGCTGACCGAACAGCTTTCGGAGCTTGGTTTTGCCGATCCCCGGACGCCTGCATCCCGTATCGCCCACTGGCGCGGAGGAACGGTCCGGGCCCTGCGCAGCAAGGCGGCCTTGTCGGCACTGGAAGCGGTGCTCCCTGGCCTGATGGCGGCGATCGCCAAAGCTCCCGATCCCATGGGTGCGCTCAACCGGCTGGACAATATGATCAGCCGATTGCCTAGCGCCATCAACTTCTTCAAGCTTCTGGAAGCGCGGCCTGCCCTTGCGGCCATGCTGGGGGACATATTGAGTCATGCTCCGACATTGGCGGAAGCGCTGGCGCGGCGGACGGAGCTGCTCGACGGCCTTATCGACGCCACCGCTTTCGATCCCCAGCCGCCCGTGGCCGAACTGGTCAAGCTGTTCTCCGCATTGGAGGCGGGGGACGATTATCAGGTGCTGCTCGAACGGGTACGGCAGAAGGTGGGTGACCGCCGCTTTGCCCTGGGCGTGCAGATCATTGAGGGCACACGCGATCCGCTTGAGGTGGCGGCGGATTATGCCCGCCTTGCGGAGGCAGCGCTGGTCACCTTGGCGAACGCCACCGTTCAGGAGTTCGAAGCTCAGCACGGCCGGGTGCCCGGCAGCGAATTGACGGTTCTGGCATTGGGACGGCTTGGGGGGCGGGCGCTGACCCATGCCTCCGATCTTGACCTCATTTATCTTTTCAGCGGCGATTTCCGGGCGGAGTCCGATGGCCGGAGGCCGCTGGGGGCCACCCAATATTATAACCGGCTGGTGCAGCGGATCAGCAACGCGCTATCGGTGCAGACAGCGTCCGGGCCGCTCTACGAGGTGGACACACGGTTGCGCCCATCAGGTGCGCAGGGGTTGCTCTCGGTTTCCTTCGACAGCTTCGAGCGATATCAGAAGGAATCCGCCTGGACCTGGGAGCATCTTGCCCTGACACGCGCGCGCCCCGTTTTTGGGTCCGCGGAGGCAAAGAACGCGCTTCAGGGAATTATCGACGGCGTGTTGCAAATGGAGCGGGATTTGCCGCGCTTCGTGCGGGACGCAATCAAGATGCGCGGGGATATTGCGAAGCATAAGCCGCCCTCCGGTCCACTCGATGCCAAGCTGGCCGAAGGCGGTCTCATTGATCTTGAGTTCCTGATCCACGTCACCCAGTTCCTCAATGGTACGGGTTTTGCGCCTCGGCTGAGCGACGCCCTCTCGGCGCTGATCGAGCAAGGGCATTTGCCTGCGGAGCTTGCCAGCGCACATGACCTGCTTACCCGCTATCTTATCGTTTCGCGGCTTGCTGCGCCGGGGGCTCTGCAACCGGCGGACGCCACCAAGCCCCTGGTCGCGCGCGCCTGCGGCTGTGAGAGCTGGGAAGATCTGCTTGAAAGCTACGACAGTGCGCGGCAATGCGTGCGCGCCCGCTGGCAGGCAATCGTCGCGGAATATGGAGGCAGCGAAGATGGTGAATGAAGGGGACAAGGTTCCAGACGCAGCGCTGGAGGACCTAGATGGCGAAAGCTTCACATTGGAGCGCTATCGGGGGAAGCCATTGATTCTTTATTTCTATCCGAAGGCGGATACGCCCGGTTGCACCAATGAAGCCAAGGACTTCTCTGCACTGGCGGAGGAATTCCGCAAGGCTGGCGCAGCAGTTCTCGGCGTTTCCAGGGACCCGGTGAAAAAGCTGGCCCGCTTCATTGAAAAATACGATCTTGAGGTCGAACTGGCGTCCGATGAAAAGGGCGGTTTCTGCGAAGCCTTTGGCACCTGGGCCGAAAAGAGCATGTATGGGCGGAGCTATATGGGCATTATCCGCGCGACCTTTCTCATCGACAAGGAAGGAAGGGTCGTACGCGTGTGGCCCAAGGTCAAGGTGGCTGGCCATGCGCAAGAAGTGCTGGAGGCGGTGAAGGCCCTTGGCTGATCTTCGGGTTTCAACGGTTGGCGAAGCGGCCCGCGCCGTGCTGCAGACCGCCGATCCGCATAGCAAGCTCATGGCAGCGAGAAAGGCGGCGAGGGATTGGCGGCTGGGCCGGCTCCAGCATGCGTTTCCGGTGGCCATGCCTGACCGGCCGGCGCGGCCGGAAAAGCCCGAACTCATGCCGCCTGCGCAGATGCCAAAGCGCGGAAAGGGCGGATCGGAGCGGGCGCGGATCGCTATGTTGCACGCGCTGGCGCATATAGAATTTGTGGCGATCGACCTTGCGTTCGATCTTGTCGGCCGGTTCGGCGGTGCATTCGGCCCTGAATTCACCAGCGACTGGCTGCGGGTAGGCGCGGATGAGGCCATGCATTTCGCGCTGCTGGAGCGGCGATTACGTCAATATGGCAGTTTTTACGGAGCTTTGCCCGCTCATGACGGACTGTGGGAAGCGGCACAGGAAACCGCCCATGACGTGGCGGCACGGCTGGCGATTGTCCCCATGGTATTGGAAGCGCGGGCGCTCGACATCACGCCCCAGACAATCGACCGTTTCGTTCAGGTGGGAGACGAGCCCACCGCAAAAATGCTGCGGCGAATCTATCAGGACGAAATCCGCCATGTCGCTGCGGGGACAAAATGGTTCAATCAGACGGCGAACCGAAATGGTTTACAGCCCGAAAATTATTACCAAATCCTTGTAATCCGCCATTTTCGCGGCAGTTTGAAACCACCGTTCAACGACTCGGCGCGTCGGCAAGCCGGTTTAACGCGAGAATATTACACAACGCTTGCAGGATAGGACTCGCGCAGGCACAAAAGATGCACGGGGCCGGGAGGCTTGGTTTGGGGAAACCAGGGCCGCTCAGCTAAAAAATCAACTGGTCGCAATAGGGGCTGCGCCCCGCGCGTAAGTCGGGGTGTGCATGTCCTCTATCAAGGCGAACAACGTTGCTAGCGGAAGCTTGTTCCGTACGCTTTCGGACAAACGCATTCCCAACCTCTTCTCCGCATTGAAAATCATCCTGATCGGCGCCGCCGTATCGGCCGCTGCGCCCGCCATGGCCGATGTCGCCATGGACAGCCATGAGGATGACGCCACCGAGATCAAGAGCGGGCTTGGCCAGGCCGACGCCGATTTCCGTGCCATCTTCGCTTCGTGGAAGAAGATGGAAAATGGCCTTCAGGCGACTGTCTCCATTCCATCGTCGCGTCCCGTCGACAATCTGGTTCTGACCAGCAGCTTCGGTGTTCGCGAGGATCCGTTCAACGGTCATCGCCGCGCCCATAAGGGCATTGATATTCCGGGGCCGGTCGGTACGCCGATCTATGCCACCGCCGATGGCATTGTCGGCCGTTCGCAATGGGTGAGCGGCTATGGCAATCTGGTTGAAATCAACCATGGCAATG
>DATEFI010000147.1:0-4026 GCA_035280705.1 Rhizorhapis sp.
CCAAATAACGTCACAAATCGACGAACAACATCCCGGTTTTCCTTGAAACCGTCCGATAATCCAACGATATTGTGCCCAAGCCGGCGCTAGGGCCGGATATTTTGTGGAGATGAGTTACGATGGCTAATTGGTCTGATCCCCGGACGACAGCAGCCGGTTTCGGCGCAACGGCCGCAACCCGGGCCGCCGAATTCGATGCGGGGCTGCGGTCCTACATGCTTTCGGTCTATAATTACATGGCGAGCGGCGTGCTGCTCACCGGCATTGTCGCACTGCTGTTTTCCAGCGGTGGCGTCAATTCACCGGCGGCGCAGGTGTTCATGCAGCCCGGAATTCTGAAATATGTCATCATGTTCTCGCCTTTGGCGTTCGTGATGGTGCTGAGCTTTGGCATCAACCGGCTGTCCACTGCGGCGGCGCAGATGATCTTCTGGGCCTTTGCGGTGATGATGGGTCTTAGCCTGTCGACGATCTTCTTGGTCTATACCGGCACCTCGATTGCGCAGACCTTCTTCGCGACGGCGGCGGCTTTCGCGGGTCTCAGCCTTTTTGGCTATACGACCAAGAAGGACCTGTCGGGCCTCGGCACGTTCCTGATCATGGGCGTTGTCGGCCTGCTCGTGGCGATGATCATCAACATCTTCGTGCAGTCGACGGCGCTCCAGCTCGCGATCAGCGCGATCGGTGTGCTGCTCTTCGCGGGCCTCACCGCCTATGACACGCAAAAGATCAAGAGCGTCTATGCCTATGTTGCCGGTACGGACATGATGGGGAAGACGGTGATCATGGGGGCGCTGAACCTCTATCTCGACTTCATCAACATGTTCACCTTCCTGCTGCAGTTCATGGGCAACCGCGAATAAGCTGACTTGAAGCAAACATCAGGGCCTGGCGCCGTAAGGTGCCGGGCCTTTTTGTTTGAATGATCTCTCTCGCCCCAAAAAAAGCTGTCCTACATCCAGCCGCCCGGGCTAAGCTGGCTCCGGCTCTTTCCCATCGTGAATGCCGTTCAAAATGAACGGTCATCAGCGTAAACTTTGTTAAGTTGGCCTTCTGGAATTTCAGCGAAACACCCATTGCCGGTTGAGCGCAAACACGGCGAAGGGCGTGACGAACAGCATGAAGGGCACCGGCACCCATGTCGGCAGATCGAGCCACAGGACGAAAATCTGGACCCAGAGCGCGTTGAGGCCAAGGCTCACCAGCGATACCAGGACAAAGCGGACGCCGCGTGCAGCCTTCTTGCCCCCCGTGCCATGCCCGCGAAAGGTAAAGGCGCTGTGCAGGACATAGCCAAGCGCCACCGCAAAGAGATAGGCGATGCCGTTCGCGATCTGGGCATGAAGCTTCGCCGGCGTCGCCAGCAGCCAGTAGACGAGCGCCTGGAGCGCGGTGACGGCCAGTCCGGTTGCGACATATCGCCCCATTTGCGCCAATAGCGCCCGCATCTCCGGTTCCATCGCTGCAATCTGGTTGAGTTTCTTCATCGTATTTCCCGTTGCGCTTATTGTCCGGGCCTTTAATGCCCGGTTCGCATGTTGGAAAGCGGTGCGCGGAACAGATATGAGGGGCGAGTGGGTCGCATTTGGTTTAGCCATCGGCTTGGCCATCGGCTTTCCGCCTGGGCGCATGTGCATTGGAAGGCTCTGACCGTCATTGCATGGGTCTGCCTTTGCGGCTGGTTCATCGTTGAACGGTGGGGCGCCATATATTGGCTCGCCCTGAACGACACCGACGACAATATTCGCTTCCTTCAGGTGAAGGACTGGCTCGCCGGGCAGGGCTGGTATGATCTGCGCCAGCACCGTCTCGATCCGCCCCGTGGCGCCAGCATCCATTGGTCGCGTATCGTGGACCTGCCGCTTGCGGGTCTCATGCTGTTTTTCAGGATATTCATGGACGGCGGGCAGGCGGATCGGCTGGCGGCGGGGCTTGCGCCGATATTGCCGCTGCTGCTGACGATGCTGGCCCTGGGCTTCATCATGCGGCGTCTGATCGGGGGGAATAGCTGGATCATCGCCATCTTCGCGCCCCTGTCTGCCGGGATGGCGCTGTCCATGTATATGCCGATGCGGGTGGATCATCATGGCTGGCAACTCGCCATGACGCTGGTGGCGCTCGCGGGCTTGGCCGATCACCGGCAGGTCCGGGGCGGCCTTGTGGCGGGTCTTGCGAGCGCTGTGTCCATAGCGATCGGCATGGAGATGTTCGTCTATCTGGTGGCGACCGGCCTCGTCATTGCGCTGCGCTGGGTGGCGGATGGCGGCCAGGTGAAGCGGATGCAGACCTATGCCGTGGCGCTTGCCGGAGGCGTCACCATGGGCTTCCTGCTTTTTGCCAGCTATGACAATCGCGCGCCGGTTTGCGATGCATTGTCGCCCGTGTGGCTTTCGATCCTGGGCATGGCGGGCGCGGGCATGGTCCTGCTCTCGCTGCTGCCGCTGCGGACCTGGCCGGTTCGCCTCGCAGCCGGGGTTGCGCTTGCCGCGGTCCTGGGGGCGGGGGCGTGGTTGCTATGGCCGCAATGCCTGACCGGCGCCTATCAGATTTCGCCGGAACTCAACCGGCTGTGGCTGGATAATATCCGGGAAGCAAAGCCGATCTACCGGCAATCGGCGGATGTAGTGAAGCCGCTGCTCGCGCTGCCGGTGCCGGGCATATTGGTTTCGGTCATCGCCTGTTTCATTTACCGGAAGGAACCCGGGCGCTTCTGGCCCTGGCTGGCAGTAGCGCTGCTTTCCTCCCTTTCCCTTGCACTGCTTTTCTGGCAGGTCCGGGTGGGTCCGGCGGCGCAGCTGCTGGCCATTCCGGGGGCGGCGGCGCTGGCCTATCTGGCGCTGACGACCCTGTTCTTCACGAAGAGAATGAAAGCGCGATTGGCGGCGCTGGCCGGCATCCTCCTGCTGGTGGGGGTTTTCGGCGCCTATGAGCTAAGCCCCTATCTGGAGCCTGCCAAGCCGCAAAAGTCGGCGGTGAAGCGCAAAACGGTGCGCAGTGCCAGCGCAAGATGCCGGACGCTTCCGGCGCTCACGGCTTTGAATCGCCTGCCCGCAGCAACGATCTTCACGATGGTGGACTTGGGACCGCGCCTGCTGGCGGTGACGCATCATCGCGCGATTGCCGGTCCCTATCACCGCAATGCCGAAGCCATTCTCGACATCCACCATGCCTTTGACGGGAGCGCCGACCGCTTTCGTGCGATCGCAAGGAAGCATGGCGCCACCTACCTGCTCATCTGCCCCAATTTCCCCGAGGGGACGGTCTATCAGGCCCGGAGACCCAAAGGCTTCTATGCGCAGATGGCGAAGGGGAAGGCGCCGGCCTGGCTTGAGCCGGTGGATCTGGGCGAAGGGCTGCCCTACAAATTATACCGGATCAGATGAGGTAAATGCTTCAGGCAAGGGAGTCTCTTCCCTCTGTCCCGTCGTCCCTGCCTGCGCAGGGACGACGTAATAAGGAAAATTCCACATCCCAGGGAGGGCGCACAGCCGTCAATCCCGCCGCTCTGCGAAGAAAAGCCGGAGCATCTCGCCCGCTTCGCTTTCTCCGATACCGCCATAGACTTCCGGCCGGTGCAGGCATTGGGGCTGAGTGAAGAGGCGGCCGCCATGTTCCACTGCCCCCCCCTTCGGGTCGCTTGCGCCATAATAGAGACGGGCGATCCGGGCATGGGAGGCCGCTCCGGCGCACATGGCGCAAGGTTCCAGGGTCACCCAGAGATCGCAGCCGGTCAGGCGGAAATCCCCCAATGCCAGCGCTGCTTGGCGGATGGCGACGATTTCGGCATGGGCGGTCGGATCATTGTCCCGGCGGTTGCGGTTCTCTCCCTCGCCCAGGATCACGCCGTCCCGGCTCACCACGGCGCCAATGGGGACCTCGCCTGCCGCCGCCGCCGCCCTGGCAAGGTCGAGCGCTCGGCGCATGGGCAGGGGGAGGGGGAAGGATGACATGGCGGCGCTTATAGCGATGTGCCCTTGCCGGAATAAAGGAAAAGCTTAAAAGCGCGGTTGACGATTCGCCCGATGT
>DATEFI010000148.1:0-7650 GCA_035280705.1 Rhizorhapis sp.
AGATGACGGCCCGCTGCCACAGGCCCAGCAGCACGTCGCGGGGGCGCGGCCATTGATATTTGGGCATTTCCATCAGGAAACCGCTGCTCTTGCCCCTGGTGACGCTCCGCCGCAGCACCAGCGCCGCGAGCAGCGCGCCCGCAATGCCGCTCACATAGAGCAGGAACAGCACCAGCCCCTGAAGCCCGATTCCGCCAGCCAGTTCCCGGTTGGGAATGAAGGCCGCGATGATCACGGCATAGACCGGTAACCGCGCCGAACAGGTCATCAGCGGCGCGATCAATATGGTGGTGAGGCGGTCCTTGTGATCGCTGATCGTCCGCGTCGCCATGATGCCGGGAATGGCGCAGGCAAAGGAGGAGAGCAGCGGAATGAAGGCCCGGCCCGACAGGCCCACGCGGGCCATCAGCCCGTCCATCAGGAAAGCGGCGCGGACCATGTAGCCCGTAGCTTCCAGCAGCAGGATGAAGAGGAAGAGAATCAGGATCTGCGGCAGGAACACGATGACCGATCCCACCCCATTGATGACGCCGTCGACCAGGAAGGACCGCAGCACTCCGTCCGGCAGGCTCGCCGTCGCAAGGTCGGCGGCTGAGGCGGCAAAGCCCTCAATCCAGGCGACTGGCGCTTCCGACCAGGAAAACACCGCCTGGAACATGACGAACAGCAGCGCCGCAAGGATCACCGGTCCTGCAAAGGGGTGCAGCACCACTGCATCCACTACGCTGGTCAGCCTGCGGCCCGGCTTTTCGGAACGGATGGCGTTCCTTGCGATCCGGCGCGCCCGCGCCTGCGTTTCCGAAAAGCTGCCGGCGGGAATTGCGGCGAGCGATCGGGTGCCGCCCGATCCGATGACTTCGCCCAGATGTTCGCGCAGCGCATCCAGACCCCGCTTGCGGACGGCAACGGTTGGGATGACCGGTACGCCCAGATCGCGCGCAAGGATTTCTGGATCAAGCTCCAGGCCGTCCCGCTCGGCAAGATCGACCATGTTGAGCGCCACCACCACCGGCAGGTCCAGCGCGATGAGCTCGAGCGCGAATCGCAAATGATTGTCCAGATTGGCCGCGTCCACCACGATGACGAGTGCGTCGGGCTTCCGCTCGCCAGCCTGCAGGCCCATGACCACGTCGCGGGTCACTTGCTCGTCGGGACTGGCGGGGCTGAGGCTATAGGTGCCGGGCAGGTCCACCAGTTCGACCGGCCGGCCATCGTTCAGGGCCAGACGGCCCGATTTCCGCTCCACGGTTACGCCCGGATAATTGCCGAGCTTCTGCCGCGCGCCCGTCAGTGCGTTGAACAGCGCACTTTTGCCAGCGTTTGGATTGCCAACCAGCGCAACCAGCGGAATGCCGCTCATGCTGCCGCTTCCGTCCGGTTGAGTTCGGCGTTGTCGAGGGGGCGTACAGTGATTGCCGCAGCATGCAGGCGGCGCATCGCAACGATCATCCGGCCCACGCGGCAGGCAATGGGGCCGCGTCCGAACAGGCCGCCATGATGCAGCGCCTCAACCGTCACGCCTTCGCTGACGCCAAGCTCGCGGAGGCGTTGCCCCTCCACATCGGAAAGGGACGGCCAATGAATGCTGTCGACGGACGCTGGCTGGCGAAGCGGTAACTGGTCGAGACGCAATTGCTGACTTTCAGGCAGAGAATATTTTGCGGAAAAACCCTGCTACTGATTATCAATAACTCAGGGAAATTACCAGTCCTAGCTGTCATTTGAACATCAAATGGCGGGATAGCGCAAGCGGCCGATGAAGCGCGCCAGGCTGGGCCTACGTTCTGAATTGGCGCGCCACTGCTGCTTCGTCCTTTCAAAGCGGATGATGCCCTCAATGCGGCGGCTGAGAAAGCCGCGCGTTTCCATCCAGCCTTCGCTTTCGTCACCGAGAAAGATGAGCAGGGTCGCGGCGTAAACCGTCGCCAGCGTGGCGCGCTTGCTGTAGTGATTGAAATCGGTCGCGACGTCTCCTGCCAAACGCCACATCTGATCGGCGGCTCGCCAACCAAGCCGGCTTGCTCCGACCAGATTCTGCGGTAGGGCCATGATCGCCTGCGCGCGGCGAAGCGCCTCCCTTCCGGGCGCCAGTAGCATGAGCCGCGCTTCGATCAGCGCAGTGATCCGGTCGCGCACCTTCATGGGCGCCAGCGTTTCGGGAGGATATTTCCGTTCCATCTCTCGGTCTATCCAGGCGAACCAGGCATCGATCATGTCCATCGCACCGCCGGGGAAGGCGAGTTCCACCATGGCCGCATCAAGTCCCGCCTCCGCCGCCGCATTTCTGAGGGCGGCGCGGTTCCAGCCGTCAAAGGCCGCTTGGCCCGGCAGGAGCGGGGCCAGATATTCACGCACTTCATCCAGCGTCGGATCGACCGGCAGGCTCGTCATAGCTTGTCTCCCTGTTCACTGCATGTAGGGAAGAGGGCGAGCGGAAGGAATAGGCAAATTATGAGGGCGAGGTCGATCAGAAGGAGCCGTTCGCTTCCCTCTCCCATGGGGAGTTGGTGAGGGGTGCGCGCTATCAGCAGCGTGGAACCCCTCACCAAACTGCGACTAGTGCCGACTGTGTCGGCCCTAGTCTGCGTAACCCTCTGGAGAGGGGCAAAGAACGCCTGCCGAGCCCCAAGCCTCAACCCGAGAATTTTTGGCCGATCTCGAACATTGCGATGGCTGCTTTGGCTGCCTCGCCACCCTTGTTCTTATGCTTGCGGTCGGCTCGTGCCAGGGCCTGGGCCTCATTCTCGACGGTCAATATGCCATTGCCGATGGCGATGCCGTCCATCGACAGCGCCATCAGGCCGCGCGCGCTTTCGTTGGACACCACTTCGAAATGATAGGTGTCCCCGCGGATCACGACGCCGATGGCCACAAAACCATCATAGCGCCCCGATTCCGCGGCCATGGAGATGGCACCCGGAATCTCCAGCGCGCCGGGCACCGTCAGCACTTCGAATTTATGCCCGGCCTCTTCCAGGGCGGTCTTCGCTCCGTCGATCAGCATATCGTTAAGATGGTCGTAAAAGCGCGCTTCCACGATCAGGAATTTGGCCATGATCTTGCCCCTTTGCCGTTAGTCGATGCGCCGTTCGCCAACCACGGCAAGGTCATAACCGTCAAGCGCCACAAGGCTGTGATGGCTATTGGTAAGCAAAATCATGTCATGGACGCCCAGTTCCGCCAGGATTTGAGCGCCGACGCCATAATCGCGGAGTTCCTCCATATTATATGTTTCGACACCGGCATGAATGCGAAAGAGCCTGGTGAAGGCATCGGGCATATTGCGATTGAGCAGCACGACGATGCCCGAGCCCGCCTCTCCGATCATCTCCATCGACCGCGAAAGCAATTTGCTGCGGGGGCTATCCATTCCCAGAAGATCGGAAAAAGGAGCGAGCTGATGCATGCGCACCAGGGTTGGCTGATCGGAATTCACCTTCCCCTTTTGCAGCACGACCTGCTCCGTGCCGGTGGCCTTGTTATAGAAGGTCATCGCCGTCCATTCGCCGCCCCAGCGGCTGGCGAACCTGGTTTCCGAGCGCTTTTCCACCAGATGGTCGTTGCGGCGGCGGTAAGCGATCAGGTCGCGGATGGTCCCGATTTTCAGCCGGTGCTTCTGCGCAAAAGGAATGAGGTCATCCATGCGCGCCATGGTGCCGTCATCCCTCATGATTTCGCAGATCACGCCGGACGGATTGAGCCCTGCCAGTCTCGCGACGTCGACGGCCGCTTCGGTATGTCCGGTCCGCACCAGCACCCCGCCGTCGCGGGCAACCAGGGGAAAGACATGGCCGGGCGACACAATGTCTTCCTTTCCGCGCGACGAATCGATCGCCACCGCGATGGTCCGTGCCCGGTCAGCGGCGCTGATCCCGGTGGTCACGCCCTCCCGTGCTTCGATGGAGACGGTGAAGGCGGTTTCGTGCCGCGTGCCATTGTTGCGGCTCATGAGGTCGAGGCCAAGCTGGTCGACCCGCGCCTTGGTCAGCGTCAGGCAGATAAGCCCCCGTCCATGGGTCGCCATGAAGTTGATGGCGTCGGGAGTGGCCATCTGGGCGGGAATGACCAGATCGCCCTCATTTTCGCGATCCTCGTCATCGACAAGGATGAACATGCGGCCGTTGCGCGCTTCATTGATGATCTCTTCCGGACTGGCGAGCGCTGTTCCGCCTTCCCGCTTCACAAGATAGCTTTCCAGCTTGCCCAATGTCTCGGCGGTGGGATTCCAGTCGGGCTCGTCCATGCGGCGAAGGGAATTGGCGTGAAGTCCCGCCGCCCGGGCGAGCCCGGAACGGGACATGCCGCCTTCTGTAACAAGGCCGCGCAGCTTTTCGATAAGATCGGTGCTCATGCCGCCCCATTATCACATTGCAATGTGATAACAAAGGCGCAAACTTCACATAGCTGATTTCCGCACTTGCTCCATGCGCGACAGATAGCGGGCCAGAACGTCGATCTCCAGGTTGAAACTCCGTCCGGTCGTCAGCTCGTCGAGCGTGGTCATCTGGGCGGTATGCGGAATGACGTTGATGCCGAAATGCACGCTGCCATCCGGCTGGTCCGCCACCCCGTTAACGGTCAGCGAAATCCCGTCCAGAGCAATGGACCCCTTGGCCGCGATGCTGGGGGCAAGCTCCGGGGGCGCCGCGATCACGATCCGCGTCGAATCGCCTTCTGCGTTCGCCGACACCAGCGCGCCAATGCCGTCGACATGGCCCGTCACGATATGGCCGCCCAGTTCATCGCCGACCCGCAGGGCGCGTTCCAGGTTCAATCGCTGCCCCTTGGCCCACATGCCTGGGACAGTGCGCGAAACAGTTTCGGCCGAGACATCGACAGCGAACCAGTCCGGCCCCTTCTCCACAACCGTCAGGCAAACGCCGGAACAGGCAATGGATGCGCCAATGTCCACGCTTTCCATGTCATAGCCGCTGGCGATCCGCAGGTGCAGATCGCCATGCTGCTTTGCATCTTCAATATGGCCGATATCCGTGATGATCCCTGTAAACATGCCCAATTCCCTAAGCGGCGCGGATGCGCTCGTAAAGCTCCATGCGGTCGGGGCCCAGCATACGCGCCCCGGCCAGCCGCCAGCGCCCGTGCGCGGCGCCAAGCTTTTCAAGGCCGATGTCCCCGAGCGCTGCCCTGCCGGCGCCGATCAATATGGGCGCGCGGTAGAGGAGCAGCCGGTCCACCAGATCCGCCGCAATAAAGGCAGAGGCGGCCCGCGCGCCGCCCTCGATCATCAGGAAATCGGTTCCGGTAAGGCTGGCAGTGTCCTCGGGTGCAGTGATGGCGTTCCATCCCTTGGGGGGCTTTCCCGTTCCCAGCATCACCCGCATGGGTGACCGGCTCTCCAGCCCCGGCAGGCGCACGTCGAGTCGCGGCTGATCGGCCTCCACCGTGCCGCGGCCGACCAATATCGTATCGTGCCGCGCCCGTTCCAGATGGGTATGCGCTCTCGCCAGCGGGCCAGTGATCCACTGGCTGTCGCCATCCGCCCGGGCAATTTGTCCGTCGAGGGATGTTGCAAGCTTCAGCGTCACATGCGGCCGTCCGAGGCGCTGCCGCATGAAAAAACCGGCCATTGCGGTGCGCGCTTCGACTTCCAAGATGCCGGTCATCACTTCCGCGCCGCTCTCGCGGAGCATGGCCGCGCCCTGCCCATCGGTCCGTGGATCGGGATCGCCTGTAGCGATCACCACGCGCCCAATCCCGGCTTCCCGCAGCAAATGGCTGCAGGAAGGTCCGCGATGAGATTGATGAAAGCAGGGCTCCAGCGTCACATAGGCGCTCGCGCCACGCGCATCGCCTCCCGCCTCGGCGAGCGCCATGGCTTCGGCATGCGGCCGCCCGCCCGGCTGCGTCCAGCCGCGGCCCACGACATGTCCATTCCTGACGATGATGCAGCCGACATTAGGATTGGGCGCTGTCCTGCCGCGGCCCCGCTCCGACAGGGCGATGGCAGCGGCCATATATCGGGCATCCGCGTTCACGGTTGCGGCGCGGCCTCCGGCTTGGCGGCCTTCTGCTTGGCTTTCGCCTCGGCCTCCATCTTGTCGAGCTGCTTCATCAAGGCATCGACTGCCTCTTTCTCCCGCTTGTCACCGACAGCGGCTTCCTTGCGCCACTCGATTCCGAATTGATCGGCGACCTTCCGGAAATCCTGTTGCTTGCGCTTGATCGCCGCCTGCCGCTTCATCAGGTCGATCTTCTGTTGCGCGATGATATCGGCGTCGGACCGGCCCTCGCTCCAGTTCTGAATATAGATGATCTGCCGGCCTGGAGCCGTGTTGGTTTTCGAATCGATCAGAAAGCCCCAGATGATCGCCCAGGTCGCAGCAGCCGCGAGCCCCAGGAACAACAGCTTGTGCCGCCGTCCTTCGGCCAGATAGTTACGCAGATCGGTCCATGCCCGCTTGGGGGAAACAGGACGGGGAAGAATAGCCATGGCCGCTAAATAAGGGATGGAAGCTCGTAGCGCCAGTGGGCCGCGCCAATTGCGTGACGCCCAATCCTTTGCGGACGCAAGATCTCAGCGGTCTCTTTTCAGCCGATCAGCCCATGAGCGATGGCATAGGCCACCATGTGGGAACGGTTCTTGGTCCGCGTCTTCAGGCGTATATGATCGATATGGCGCTCCACCGTGCGTGGAGCGATATCGAGCTTCTTGGCGATTTCCTTGGCCGACAGGCCGGTCGCAATGCACGTTAGAACCTGCACTTCGCGCGGCGTCAGCCAAAGCTGGGCGTCCTGGTCGGCATCCATCATGTTCAATCCCCCTGCCCCGGAAAGTTCCGGGGCCTAAGCCGGGATGCGCTGGGCATCCGGCATGGACAGCTAGAAGTCAGAAGAAGATTTTGTATCAGGGGTGGCCGATAGCCAAGCGTGGAGAGTAGTTAATCTCTATGGCCAAGACGGGGGTGTCTCCTTCGTAGCTGTGACTATTTTCGTTTATACCGTTGGATATATAATGGGCATTCGGTTTGGTTTTTTACATCTATTCTACTGATATTGAGACATAATTTATCGAGACGAGATGCTCCGTGAGAGCTCTGAGCGAGTAGAACATAAGTTCTATTGCCCGAAATAGCCGCGCCCAGATCCATTACTGTCGCGGCTTAATTCGTTTCTGTCCCAAAACGAAACAGATACGGCGGTATTTTTGCCATGGGATAAACGCATAGCCTGTTTGATGCGGGCCAGCATTTCTGCCCAAACTCAAATAGTTATGTAATGAAGTGGCCGTCCGGATTATTCTTGCCCAAATGCGCCAAGGCGGCGCTATTGCCAGACTCGGGCTCGGCATGAAATATAGTTTCCATGACGAGAGCAGGTCGGGCGCCAAAAAGACTTCGTCATCCTCCGGGTCGCAAAGAGCGGTAAGTACATTCCCTGATAATTGGGGTGTGCTCAGGTAAATCTTTGGGAACAGCTTACCTTGCTTTTGCGATTTTGCGCAAACCAGCACTTCATTTGACGTGGAGTGTTTTCTTTTGTTTGCGACAGATTGCGAATGTCAGGTAATGCGCAGATTTGGGGGTAACCATGTCGTATACTGACGCAACATCTTCTGTTGAACTGACCAACAGGGAGTCCGAAGTGCTCCGCCTTGTCGCATTTGGTCTTTCGGCCAAGAAAGTGGCAATG
>DATEFI010000149.1:0-6450 GCA_035280705.1 Rhizorhapis sp.
GATCGCCCATCTTCATGCGCATGAAGCAAAGGCGGGGCGGCTGATTTCTGTTATAAAAAGCGTCGGCGGGGTGGGCGCGACGACGCTGGCGACGCAGGCGGCCAGCCTGGAAGCGCGGCAGGGCAAGCAGTCGGGGGAGCAGGTTTGCCTGTTCGACCTCGACCTGCAGTTCGGCAACGCGACGACCTTCCTTGGCCTGACGTCGCCCCTTACCCTGACGGACCTGCTGGAAGCGGGGAACCGTGTGGATGCGGACCTGCTCCGGTCGGTCACGCTGGAAACGCCGAGCGGGCTGCATCTGGTGCCGGCGCCAGAGGATATTTTCCCGATAGAGGCGGTCAATCCCGAGCAGATCTACCGGGTGATCGACCTTGCCACGCGGGAGTTCGACACAGTGTGGCTGGACCTGCCCGGCAACTGGACAAACTGGTCGCTCTCGCTGGTGGCGCGCTCGCAGGTGGTGCTGCTGGTGGTGGAACTTACCATCCCCAGCCTGCGCCAGGCCCGGAGGCAGCTATCGCTGCTGCGCAGTCAGGACATTGACGGAACGCATATCCAGGTGGTGGCGAACCGCGTGGAAAAGAAGCTGTTCCGCTCCATCGGCCTTGATGAGGCCCAGGAGGCGCTTGGCCATCCCATCGCCTTCACGATCGCGAACGACTTTCCGTTGGTGAATGCGGCGCTGGATCAGGGCGTGCTTATCGACGACCTCAAGTCAAAGAGCAAAGTTTCCAAGGATTTCCGCACCATCGTCGATGGCTGCAAGCAATTGCTGGAAGGCGGGGAGTAGGCCATGTGGCAGATCAACAGAAACGGATCGGCGCGCAAGCTGGCGACCGGAGCGGAACGCGCCAGCCTGGAGGGTGCGGACATCGCCGACGGCACGGCGATCGATCGCAATACGGACCTGAAGGTCGAATTGCACAAGCGCCTGCTGGATCTTATCAATCTTTCCGCGCTTGACGGCATGTCGCATCAGCAGGTCGAGGTCGAGGTGGGCGAGATCGTTCATGAGCAGCTCGCCCTGCAAAAGCACGCCCTCAATCATGAGGAGCGCAAGCGGCTGGTCTCCGACGTCCTGGACGAGCTGCTGGGCCTGGGGCCGCTCGAACCGCTGCTGAAGGACCACAGCATCACGGATATTCTGGTCAACACCCACGACCAGGTATTTGTCGAGCGCCATGGCCGGCTGGAGGAAACCCCCACCCGATTCAAGGATGAAAGGCACCTGCTGCGCATCATCCAGAAGATCGTGGGTGCGGTCGGCCGCCGTATCGATGAATCCTCGCCCTATGTGGACGCCCGGCTTGCCGACGGGTCCCGCGTCAATGCCATCATCCCGCCGCTCGCGGTTGACGGGGCGCTGCTCTCCATCCGCAAATTCGCGAAGGTGCCGATCAGCATGGCGCGCCTCGGGGAATTGGGCAGCGTTCCTGCCGCGATGGCGGAAGTGCTGAAGGCGGTTGTCGCCGCGAGGCGCAATGTGCTGATTTCCGGCGGCACAGGTTCGGGCAAGACGACCCTGCTCAACGCCATGTCGGCCTATATCGACGATGCCGAACGTATCGTCACGATCGAGGACTCGGCCGAATTGCAGCTTCAACAGCGGCATGTCGCCCGGCTCGAAACCCGCCCGCCCAATATCGAGGGCAAGGGCGAAGTGACGCAGCGCGACCTGGTCAAGAACGCCCTGCGTATGCGGCCCGACCGCATCATCGTTGGCGAGGTTCGCGCCGGCGAGGCATTCGATATGCTTCAGGCGATGAATACCGGCCATGACGGCTCCATGACCACGGTGCACGCCAATACCCCGCGCGATGCCCTGTCGCGTGTCGAACAGATGATCGGCATGAGCGGCGTCGACATTTCGTCCAAATCCGCACGCGGGCAGATTGCTTCGGCACTCAATGTCGTGGTCCAGGTTCAGCGCATCGCGGACGGACGGCGAAAGCTGGTGAGCCTTTCCGAGATCACCGGCATGGAAGGCGAAGTCATCACCATGCAGGAAATCTTCCGCTTCCGCATGACCGGCCGCTCCGAGGACGGAACGGTTCAGGGCCATTTCGAAGCCACGGGCATTCGTCCCAAATTCATGAATGAGCTGGCGGACCGGGGCATTTATCTGCCTGCGGACCTGTTCCGGCCTGACGCAAGGATCGAATGATGCTGGGCGGGGGGGATAAGACGGTCTTGGTCAAGCCTGCGTTGGGATGTCCTGAGAGCATTGGAAGGGCGGGAGCATATTCCCGTCGTCCCTGCGAAGGCAGGGACCCCGCTTCATTCGGGACACCGTTGAAGAAAAGCGGGGTCCTTGCCTTCGCAGGGACGACGTACTCCCAGAGGCAAATGGGGGAGGATCAGAGATGAGCCCGGTATTCATCCGCTTCCTGCTGCTGGTGCTGATCTTTGCCGCCGTTATGCTGGCGGTCGAGGGGCTGGTGAGCTGGATCAGCCACCGGCACGGCACCGGCCAGGCCATCAACAAGCGCCTGAAGATGATCGCGAGCGGCATTGACCGTGGCGTGGTGCTGTCGAAGCTGCGCCGGGATCTTGGCGACGACCTGTTCCTGCAACTGGGCCCGATCGGCAAGCTCGGCATGAAGATCGAGCGTATATTGCACGCGACCGGCCTTGGCGTTCCGGCGCGGGCCGTGCTGATGGGAATCATCGGCGCCACGCTCCTTATCTTCTTTGTCACCATCTTGCTGGCGAGCCTTGGCGGCTACACGCTGGGTCTGGGCGTCGTTCTCATGGTGGTGGCCTTTTCCTTCTGCCTGGGCATGGGCCTTCCTTTGATGGTGCTGTCGCGGCTGGCGCAGAACCGGCGCAAGAAGATTCAGGAACAGTTTCCGATCGCCCTTGATGTGTTCGTCCGCGGCCTTCGCGCCGGGCACCCGATCGCGGCGGCCCTCGAACTGCTTACCGTCGAGATGCAGGACCCGATCGGCAGCGAGTTCGGCATCGTCGTGGACGAGGTCACCTATGGCGCCGATCTTCGCGACGCGCTGCAGCGGATGGCGGATCGCTGGGGGCTGGAGGACATGCACATGTTCGTCGTCTGCCTGTCCGTGCAGAGCGAAACCGGCGGCAATCTCGCCGAAATCCTTGAAAATCTGTCCCAGGTCATTCGCGAGCGGGCGAACCTCTTCATGAAGGTCCGGGCACTGAGTTCGGAAGGGCGGATGACCGCCATCATCCTTACCGCCCTGCCCGTCATGGCCTTTACGGGCCTGTTCCTGCTCAACCCCAAATTCTATCTCGATGTAGCGGGTGAGCCAGCTTTTGTCGCCGGGTTCGCCGGCCTGCTTGCCCTCTACGCCATCGGCTTCATCGCCATCCGCCGCATGATTGATCTGAAGGTATAGGCCATGTTTGACATTCCACTGACCGGTCTATCCCGCATGGCCTTCCTCACCATCATCTTCCTGGTGGTGATGATGGTGGTCGTGCTGGTGAACAGCATCGTGATGAACCGGGCGGCCGTCCGCAGGCGGCTGGACAGCATCGCCGAAACCGGGGCTGCGGCCCTGATTCAGGGCGGTTCGCTGCGGACGCAGAAGAGCAACAGCGCCTGGGCAAAGCTTGTCGACCATATCGAAAAGCAGGGCATTTCGCTTGTCGACACCAATCAGGACAGCCTGCGCGCGAAAATGATCGCGGCGGGTTATACGTCGAAGGAAGCGCCGCGCATCTTCACCCTGATCCGCCTGGTGACCACCCTGCTCTTTCCGGCCGTGCTGGTGATCTCGTCGCTGCTCAGCAGCGAGCCGCCGAGCCTCATGAAGCTCTATTTCTTTGGCGCGGGCCTTGCGGTCATGGGGCTTTATTTCCCCAACCTCTTCATCTCGGCCAAGATCGCGCGGCGCCGGGAGGCGATCGTCAATGGCTTTCCCGATGCGCTGGACCTGATGCTGGTCTGTGTCGAGGCGGGCCTCGGGCTGGAGGCGGCATTTGATCGGGTGGGACGCGAAATGTCGCTGCCGCAGCCGCTGGTGGCCGACATGCTGGGCGCGGTCGTGCTGGAAATGCGCGCTGGCCGTGCACGGGAAGAAGCGTTGCGGCGCATGGCCGATCGCATTCAGGTGGATGAGATCAGGGCCTTTTCAACGCTGCTGATCCAGTCCGAGAAATTGGGGTCCAGCATTGGCCAGACGCTGCGCGTCTATGCCTCGGAAATGCGGGAGAAGCGGCGGCTCCGCGCCGAAGAGAAGGCGCACAGGCTGCCTGTGCTGCTGTCCATTCCGCTCGTCACTTGCATGCTGCCGGTGATGATCGGCGTGCTGATGCTGCCCGCAGTGATCCGCATCCTGCGCGATGTCATGCCATATATGTCGCATTAGGGGGAATGAGGGGGGAGAAATGAAGGCTTTTCTTCTTGGAGCATCCTTGGCGGTGCTGGTGAGCGGTTGCGCTCAAAAAGGCGAGTTGCGCATCACCGCGGTGGGCGACCAGGCCGTGCAGACGGCGCCCGCCAGCCTGGCAAAGGCCCAATTGCTGCTTAGCCGGGGCGAATATGCGCTGGCTGTGGATGCCTATCGCAAGGCTGTCCGCCTCGATCCTGCCAATGCGGCCGCCTATAACGGTCTGGCCATTGCCTATGACCAGCTTGGCCGGCATGATCTCAGCCGCCGCAATTATGAGATGGCGCTGGCCCATGCGCCCCATGAGACGAAATATTACCGGAACCTCGCCCGTTCGCTTGAACGGCAAGGATTGAAGAATGAAGCCGCCAGGATATTGGCTGAGCTCGACCAGGGCAATGCACCCGCGGCGCCGCGCCAAGCAAGCGGGCTCCGCTCCCTGGCGCAGATCGCCAGCACGAAGGCGTCCGCTTTTGCCGATGCGGTTGCAGGGTTCGTCGGTCCCCGGCTGAAACGGCTGTCGCTGGGGGAAGTGCTCCTGGCGACGTCCAGCAATGCTCCGCAAAAGCCGGGGCGGTCGATCACTGTGCCGATCCCTGCCCCGGATAAAAAGGAACAGGGAACTGAGTTCGCTGCCCGTCCGGGCCATTCCATCACGGTCGCCATACCAGCCGCCGTTCCAGAGGGAACTGGCGACGTCGCCCAGAATGATGAACCGCTCGCCGACGTCCCGGTCGCGACCCTCGCCACGAACCGGCCGATCGAGCCTCGCCTCGACATTTCGGGCCTGATGCTGGCAGCGGCTACGGACTCCGGTGAGTTTATGGAACTGGCCTTCACTCCTCCCACGGACTTGCCGCAGCCATGCTCCGGTGCGGCTTCCCTTCGTTCAGTCACCGAGTTCGATCTCGCTTCCACCGGCGGAAGCATAAAAGTCTTCACCGGCGATTTCGCGCCGAGGCGGCTTGGGGCGCATGGAAATGCCATCGACCTGCCCCTGCTTTACCCAGCGTCGTCCAACCTGCCTGTCAGGGATGAGAGAGAACAGAACAGCGGCGCCTGCGCGCTCCACTGGGCCAATGCGCCCGCGAGCGATGAATTGCTCGTCAGCGCATTATGGCTCGATTGGACCCGGGAGGGCGGTGCGGCTTGATGCGTGCAGGATGTGGCATTTTGCTAGCGGTCCTGCTGGCCTCCCCCGCCACGGCGCAGGATGGGACAGCCACCACCGACTATGCCCTCATTCGCGAGGCGATCGAGGGAGGGCGTCTGGTCCAGGCGCGCGCCATGCTAGGCAGCAGACGCCTTGCTGAGGGGAATGCCGTCAGCACTGAATTCGACATTGCGAGCGCCGAATTGGCGCTTGCCGAACGCCGGGATGCTGAGGCGCTCGCGGCCTTTGCAGATCTCGACAAGCGAGGCATTGCCGCCTGTCGCGTGCAGGCGGGCCTTGGCACGGCACTGATGCGCCAGCATTATGCCGCCGATGCCCTGCGGCACCTTCGTGCGGCCGTGGAGAAATGTCCCGAGAATTGGCGCAACTGGAACGCACTCGCCATAGCGCTCGATCTCGCAAGGGATTGGGAGGGCAGCGCGAAAGCCTATGAAACCGCTTTTCGCCTGACCGGTGATCCTGCCTCGGTCATGAACAATTACGGCTTTTCTCTCCTGCTTCAGCGCCGTTTTACCGAAGCCACGCGGCTGTTTGAGGCAGCCCGGAAGGCCGATCCCCGGAACGCGCGCTACGCCAATAATGCCGACATAGCCCGAACCATGGCTGGCCAGCCCCTATCGAGCGGCGATGCCGAAGAGCCGACAGAACGGGCGCGGCGGCTCAACAATGCGGGCTATGCCTCCCTCCTGGCCGGCAGGACCGATGAGGCAAAGGCCTATTTCAGCCGCTCGCTGCATGCGAGCGACAGCTTCAATCAGCGGGCGAGCGCCAATCTCTCCGCGATTACCGGAGAATGAGCATGGTGTCGCAAATCATATTATATCTGCTTTCAGCTCTGCTGGCCGTCGCCGCATGTCAGGACATTGCAAAGCTGACCATAGCCAACATCTTTCCGATATTGGTCGTGCTGCTCTT
>DATEFI010000150.1:0-2248 GCA_035280705.1 Rhizorhapis sp.
AGGTCAGCCGATAGAAATGATTGGCCATGCGCTGGGCCAGCGACACGCCCTTGTCATCCGAAAGCCGGATCAGCCTCTTGCCCTGTTCGATCCCGTCCTGGGCGAGGTCGAGGGGGGAATGGTCGTTCACCCGCCCCTCAAGATCCGGATATTGCCGGCATAGGCTTCGGGGCCGCCGCGGAAAGTGGCGGTGCCCGCCACAAGCACGTCGGCGCCCGCCGCAATGGCGCGCGGCGCGGTGCTCGCGTCAATGCCGCCATCCACCTCAAGGCGAATGTCCTTCCCCGTCTTGTCGATCATCTTGCGCACGGCCTCGATCTTTCGAAGCTGGCTTTCAATGAAGCTCTGCCCTCCGAAGCCGGGATTGACGCTCATGATGAGCACCAGGTCAATGTCTTCGATGAGGTAATCCAACATTTTCGCGGGTGTGGCAGGGTTCAGCGATACACCCGCCATCTTGCCCAGCGACTTGATGTGCTGGACCGTGCGATGGATATGCGGACCCGCCTCCGGGTGCACGGTGATGATATCCGCCCCCGCCGCGGCGAAGGCGTCCAGATAGAGGTCTACGGGCGAAATCATCAAATGGACGTCGAAGGGCTTTTGCGTGTGCGGCCGAAGCGCCTTTACCACCGCTGGGCCGATGGTGATGTTGGGCACGAAGTGGCCGTCCATCACATCGACATGGACCCAGTCGCACCCCGCCTCGTCAATCGCGCGGATTTCCTCGCCTAGCTTGGCGAAATCGGCGGAAAGGATGGAAGGCGCAATCTTGACAGGGTTATGCATGTCAATGGGCATTAGCCATAGGCCGTAAGCTGCGCAACCGCCCTGAAGGCGATTCTGGCCGGTTGCGAGCTTTTTGAGGTGGGCAAGCTGTTGATAACTTCGTTCGTGTCGTCTCGCTCAGTCTCGCCGCAGCAGCGCAATGAAAAAGCCGTCGAGCCGCCCCTCCGCAGCAAGCATGCCGGGAAGCGTTCGGACCCAGCCCTCCAGTGTTGGCTCAACGCCCTCCGGGAGCAATTCGGCCGGTGCAGCCACGAGCGAAAATTCCCTGTTCTTTTCAAGCAGCCGCTGCACCTGTTCTTCCCCTTCGGCGCGCTCGAGCGAGCAGGTCGCATATACCAGGGTTCCACCGGGCTTCAGCCAGCCAGCAACGCGTTGGAGCAATGCTTCCTGCAGTTCGGCAAGCTCCCCGATCTGCCGTTCGCCGATACGATGAAGGACGTCCGGGTGACGGCGGAAAATGCCCGTGGCGCTGCATGGCGCATCGAGCAGGATCGCGTCGACGGGCATCTGCGGTTCCCACTGGCGCAGATCGGCCTGCACTGTTTCCGCGGCAAGCCCGGTGCGGGCGAGGTTTTCGCCAAGCCTCTCCAGCCGCTTCTTGGACTGGTCCACTGCCGTTACGCGCCAGCCATGGGAGGCAAGCTGCATCGTCTTGCCTCCTGGGGCGGCGCAGAGGTCAAGCACATGCCGTCCCCCGCCCTCGCCCAAAAGGCGTGCTGGCAGGGAGGCGGCAAGATCCTGCACCCACCAGGCGCCTTCGCCAAAGCCTGGCAGTTCGGTAACGTCCGCAGACTCGGCCAGCCGGACATGTCCGGGAAGCAGGCTGGTTCCGTTCAACCGTTGGCACCAGCTTGCGGTGTCTTCGCCTTGCTTAAGGCTGAGATCGATGGCCGGAGGCGCGGCGAGCGCGTCCCTGGCGGCCTCCACCATTGCCTCGCCCCATTGGGCGAGCCAGCGTTCGCCCACCTCTGCCAGCAATGCTGGCCGTTCGGGAAGGCTGACCTCGCTTCGCATCAAGGCGCCGAAGACCCCATGCACAAGCTTGCGCGGCCCGCCATCCAGCAGGGGCAGTGCCGTCGAAATGGCGGCATGGGCAGGCGTCTTGAGCAGCAGCACCTGCGCCAGTGCTATCCGCAACACTGCCCTCGCCTTCGAATCAGGGGGCAGCACCCGGCGCGTCGCGCTGTCGATCAGGGCGTCAAGATCGGTGGTCCAGCGAAGCACTTCCGCCACTATGGCATGGACGAGCGCCTTGTCCGCGCGCTGGGCGAGCCCCTGCGTTGCGGCATGAAGCGCCAACTCAAGCGGTTCACCGCGGCGAAGGACGGCATCAAGAAGTTTCAGCGCCGCACGACGTGCTGGCAGGCCGGGCGGATGAGCTGGATAACGTGACATGAGCGCCCCCCTAGGGGATTTCTGAGGAGGTGCAAAGAAGACCGTATCGTTATCGAAACAATAT
>DATEFI010000151.1:0-3370 GCA_035280705.1 Rhizorhapis sp.
AAGCACAAACGGAGCGTTCCCTGACGGAAAGGCTGCAGGGCCGCTGGTCGCTCGCGACTGCCCTGGCCTTCCTCGCCTGGTTCGTGTTTGCGCCGCAATGCATCTCGACCATTGCCGTAGCGCGGCGTGAAACCAACGGCTGGCGCTGGCCATTGTTCATGATGGGGTATCTCTTCGCGCTGGCCTATATCTTCGCCGGGATCACCTACTGGACGGCGACTGCGCTGGGGCTATAAGGGGATTTTCCCTTTAAGCGGCGCATTTCGCCGCTCCCAATTGCAGGACGACAGGAGACAGCATGGCAGGCAGCGTCAACAAGGTGATTCTGGTCGGGAATCTGGGCGCTGACCCGGAGGTCCGCAGCTTCCAGAATGGCGGCAAGGTCTGCAACATCCGCATCGCCACCAGCGAAAGCTGGAAGGACCGGATGACGGGCGAGCGCAAGGACCGCACTGAATGGCACAGTGTCGCCATCTTCTCCGAAGGTCTGGTCGGCGTCGCCGAACGCTTCCTGCGCAAGGGCAGCAAGGTCTATGTCGAGGGGCAGCTTCGCACCCGCAAATGGCAGGACCAGAGCGGCCAGGACCGCTATACGACAGAGGTGGTGCTTCAGGGCTTCGACGCCAAGCTGGTGCTGCTCGACGCGCGCGAGGGCGGATCGTCCGGCGGCTTCAGCGGCGGCGGACGGAGCGATGACGGCTGGGGATCGTCGGGCGGCGGCTATGACGATGGTGGCTTTGGCGGCGGCAGCAGCCGCAGCGGCGGTTCGCGCAGCAGCGGGCCGAGCTTCGACAATGATCTGGATGACGAAGTTCCGTTTTGATTTTTTAAGAGCTCGTGCCGTTGATCTGAGCCACCTCAGTTCAACGGAACAGGCCGAGTGAGGCAATCTCCTCTGCTGACAGCCGAAGGCCGAATATATCGGCCAAGAGGGTGCGATATTCCTCAGGCCCCCCGATGTCCCGCTCTTCGGTCGATCGGTTTCGTGTAATCGACAGTCGCCGGTCGACGATGCCGGCGCGCCCATCCGGCAGCGCGCGGCTGACGATGCGCAGCGCGGTAAAGCGTGTTCCGGGGCGGGTGCACGTCCAATGATTGGCCATCTCCAGGTCGGCGAGTTCCACCGGCGTCAGAAGAAAGCTGTACTGGTCCTGCCAACCGGTGCCGCCGTCCCGCTGCAGCACCCATCCCCGCTGGTCCTCTATAAGCCGATAGAGAATGCCGCCGGGCACCTCCACCTCTCGGCCAGCGACAAGCGGCATGGGCGGCGTGAAGTCCCCGCCGAAGCCCGCGTCGGCCACCCAATGCTCCCCGCCCAGCGTCACCAGGTTGAACGTATGGGTCAGCGGCGGAATATCCTCCACCATCAGCCATACCCGCGCCAGCAGCGACCGCACCTCAAAACCGATATGCCGGAGCATGCGAAGGAAAAGCTGGTTCTGCTCAAAGCAATAACCGCCGCGGCGGCGGGTCACCAGCTTGTCGAACACCCATTGCGGATCAAGGTTGATGCCCCGACCGAACCAGACGTCCAGATTTTCGAACGGAATCGCAAGCCGGTGCGCCCGCTGGACCGCCATCAGGCCCTCCCGGTCCGGCGCAACGGCACCGATGAGGCCAATGCGATCGAAATAAGCGTGCAGGTCGGTCAGGCTCCCTCTCCCCCAGCCGGGCAAGCCCCGATATGGCGGCCTGTTACCTTTGATTTCAGAGCCATGCTCATGCCTTGCTGAAAGCCCGACATATTGGTTTCCTGATTCATCTCATAGCTGTTCGAGCCATATTTGCCGGTCATGCTCATCTGCAGCTTGCCCGGTTGGTTTTTGCCGCTGCAGGTCATCGCCGCCTTGATAAGGCCGCCGCTCATGTCGAAGCTTGAATAGGAACAATTGGCGTCCTTCTGGGCCGAAAGGAAATCCGCATTGGGCTTTTCCGCCTGTTCGGGCGTGATGCAGCTTTTTACCGTAGTCTTGCTGCCGATCATATTGTTCATCATGCCCTTCGGCGCGCCGGGCGGGAGTCCCTCCATCTTCACGTCCAAAATCTCGACCGTCGTTTCCCACTGACCGGGCGTCAGCTTCACGGCCTTGACCTTTTCGGCGACATCCTCAGCGGACATGGGTTTGCCGTCGCCCTCCCCGCTCTTTCCACAGGCGGAAAGCAGCAGAAGGCCGGTCGTGGCGGTCAGGATCAATGCTTTCATGAAATCAGGTCCTCCCCAGGATCGCAACTGTCATTGCGGGCCCCTTTTGCGTTACCATATCAACTGACTATGACGATTCAAATCAGAACCACGCTGGATGAGCCCCACACCGGCGCGGCATTCGTTCCGCATCGGCCGCAGCGGCCCGAAAAAAGCGAGGGCGGACGGCAGTTCAAGCTGGTGTCCGACTATGAACCATCGGGCGACCAGCCCGCCGCAATTGCGGAACTGGTCGAAACCGCCAATGGGGGCGAGCGGGACCAGGTGTTGCTCGGCGTTACCGGTTCCGGCAAGACCTTCACCATGGCCAAGGTCGTGGAGGCGACCCAACGCCCCGCCCTGGTGCTGGCGCCCAACAAGATATTGGCGGCGCAGCTTTATGGCGAGTTCAAGAGCTTCTTTCCTGAAAATGCTGTCGAATATTTCGTCAGCTATTATGATTATTACCAGCCCGAAGCCTATGTCCCCCGCTCCGACACCTATATCGAGAAGGAGTCGAGCGTAAACGAGGCGATCGACCGCATGCGGCACTCGGCGACGCGCGCGCTACTGGAGCGCGACGATGTGCTGATCGTCGCGTCGGTGAGCTGCATTTACGGTATTGGTTCGGTCGAAACCTATTCGGCGATGACCTTTTCCATGAAGAAGGGAGAGATAGCGGACCAGCGCGAGATCATCCGCAAGCTCGTCGCGCTTCAGTACAAGCGCAATGATGCCGCCTTTGCACGCGGCGCTTTCCGGGTGCGGGGGGATAGCCTTGAGATCTTTCCCTCCCACTATGAGGACACCGCCTGGCGGATCAGCTTTTTCGGCGATGAGATCGAGGAGATCGTCGAGTTCGACCCGCTGACCGGCAAGAAGGTGGCGAGCCTCGATTATGTGAAGGTCTTTCCCAACAGCCACCATGTGACGCCCGGCCCCACGCTCAAGCAGGCGATGGAGGCGATCCGGCATGAACTGGCCGAGCGGCTGAAGGAGCTGACGGGCGAAGGACGGCTGCTCGAGGCGCAGCGGCTGGAGCAACGCACCAATTTCGACCTGGAGATGATCGCGGCCACCGGAAGCTGCGCCGGGATCGAGAACTACAGCCGTTTCCTCACAGGCCGCCTCCCCGGCGAACCGCCGCCCACGCTGTTCGAATATCTGCCGGAAAATGCGCTCCTTTTC
>DATEFI010000152.1:0-5794 GCA_035280705.1 Rhizorhapis sp.
TGGTTAACACCGGCGGAGAGGCGCGGTGGCAATTCCGTGAAGGCCCTAATGGTCGATGTGGAATTAACTAGCTGCTGATATATAAAGCTTTATGAACCGGGCTTTGGGGTGGGAGGCCGTTGACGTGAAGTTTCTTGTTTCTGTGATTGGCAGCATGTGCCTGGCCTCGGCCATGCCCCTTGCGGCGCAGGTGAAAAATAGCGCTGCCGACGTCAAGGCGGGCGTCGAGGCTTGGGAAAGGGCCGATTATGCAACGGCAGTCGCCAAATGGCGGCCAGCGGCCAATGCCGGCGATCCCGATGCGCAGTTCAATCTGGGGCAGGCTTATAAGCTCGGCTGGGGCGTGCCCTTGGACCTGCCCGTAGCGGCCGAATGGTTCCGCAAGGCCGCCGCCCAGGGCCATATCCGCGCGGAGGACAATTATGGCCTGCTGCTCTTCCGCTCCGGCAAGCGGACCGAGGCGATGCCCTATATCCAGAAATCCGCTGTACGGGGCGAGCCGCGCGCGCAATATATTCTGGGGACAGCCCTCTTCAACGGCGAGAATGTCCAGAAGGATTGGGTGCGCGCCTATGCGATGATGACGCGTGCCGTGGCGCAGGGCTTGCCGCAGGCGACAACCAGCCTGTCGCTCATGGACCAATATATTCCGATGGAGCAGCGGCAGCAGGCGACCAAGCTCGCCGCGGACCTCGAAAAGCAGGAGCGCAGCAACGCCCTGGCCGCCACGCCCATGCCGCCCCAGCCCTCCACCGTGCCCGCCCCCTCGCCATCGGGCAAGCCCAAGCCCATTCTGCCAACCGATCTGCCGCCCTCGACGGTGGCAAGCGCGCCCATGGTTCAGGCCGTTCCTGCACCGGCCCCCGCTCCTGCCGCGCCAGCAAAGCCTGCGGAAAAGCCGGCGCCCGCCACGGCGCCAGCGCCCAAGCCGGCGATCAAGACCGCCGCGCTCCCCGCTGGCAAATGGAGAATACAGCTCGGCGCCTTCAGCGACGAGGCAAAGGCCCGGACGCTCTGGACCAATCTCCTCACCCGGGTAAAAGGGCTGGACGCCTACCAGCCTTATCTGGTGAAGGAAAATGCGGTCACCCGCCTCCAGGCCGGTCCGCTCGCGAGCCAGGCGGCGGCGCTCAAACTTTGCACGACCGTGCGGAAGGCCGCCGCGGATTGTATCGTGAAGCAGCGTTAGTCTACCAAGTGTTTAATTAGAGCGACCTGCTCATATAATCCGCATCACGCTCCGTTCGTGTCGAGCGCAGTCGAGACACGCTTGCGCCAAGCGGGGCGTCCCTCGACTACGCTCGACACGAACGGATTAGGTCATCTCTGGCCCCGCCTCCGCAATTGAGCATTGCGCAGGGAGGGCTGCGGTGCGAGAGCGGAGCCATGCTTTCGGATCGCGTGATATTCTGTGACGGCGAGGCGCTGATCCTCGACAAGCCTGCTGGTCTTGCGGTCGACCCGCCGAAAAATGGCGGCATCAGCCTTGAGAACCATCTTGCGAGCCTGACCTTTGGGTTCAAGCGCTGGCCGACCGCCGTGCACCGGCTGGACAGGGACACGAGCGGCTGCCTGCTGCTGGCGCGCAATCCCAAGGCGCACAAGCGCTTTGCCGCTGCCTTCGAGGCGCGGCAAGTGGTGAAGGGCTATGTCGCCGTCATCGAAGCCGTGCCTGCTGAAACGTCAGGAGTCATCGACCTGCCTCTGTTCAAGGTGAGCAGCGCCGAGGAGGGATGGCGCATGGTCGCCGACCCCCGTGGCAAGGCAGCGGTCACACGCTGGGAAAAGCTGGCGGAAAAGGACGGACGCGCTTTCCTTCGCTTTTTCCCGGAGACGGGGCGCACCCACCAGATCCGGGCGCATGCGCTTTATGGGCTGGGCGCGGGAATTGTCGGCGACCCTGTTTATGGAAGCGGCCGGACCAAGGGGCCGATGCTGCTTCACAGCCACTTCCTGTCCCTGCAGCGGACAGGAAAGCCGCCGGTCGAGGCGACCGCGCCGCTGCCCGAGCGGTTCATAATAGCGGGCTTTGGACCGGAACTGCTGGATGTTTGACCCGGAAAGCTATGAAATTCCTGCCGATGCGCTGGAGGAGCGGTTCATTACGGCGAGCGGTCCCGGCGGTCAGAATGTCAACAAGGTGGCAACAGCGGTCCAGTTGCGCGTCAACCTGTACCGGCTGGGCCTGCCGCCCTATGCCTTCCGGCAATTAAAGGCGCTTGCCGGGTCGCGCGTCACTGGAGAGGGGGTGCTGGTGCTGACCGCCCAGCGCTTCCGCACGCAGGAGGCAAACCGGCAGGATGCGCGTCAGCGCCTCGTCGAGATGATCGCCAAGGCGCATGAACGGCAGGCGCCGCGGATCAAGACCAAGCCCAGCAAGACCGCCAAAGCAAAGCGCGTCGAAAGCAAGGTCGCGCGAGGCACGGTCAAGAAGAACCGGGGCCGGGTGCAGCTGGATTGAAGGAGAATGGACATGTTCGCGTTCGGGATTGATCGCGGCGCGCCCAAACCCGTGCTTTACGCTGACCTGCTGAACGCAGCGCAAGCGATCACGCAAGGAGAGCGGGATGCGATTGCCAATATGGCCAATGTGGCGGCGCTTTTGTGGCAGTTCCTGCCGGACCTCAATTGGGCGGGCTTTTATCGGCTGACCGGCGATGAACTGGTGCTGGGGCCATTTCAGGGCAAGCCCGCCTGCATCCGCATTGCGCTGGGCAAGGGCGTGTGCGGCACCGCGGCGGCCAGCCGCCGTACGCAATGCGTTGCGGATGTGCACGCCTTTCCAGGCCATATCGCCTGCGATGCAGACTCCCGGTCAGAGATTGTCGTGCCGGTCGTCCATGAGGGGCGGCTGACTGGAGTGCTGGACCTCGACAGCCCCCTCGCCGCCCGGTTCGACAAGGAAGATGCAGTTGGCCTGGAGCGGTTGATGGAGCGCCTGGCTCCAGCCCTCAGCGGGTGAAGGGGCGGGTTTTGAAACGTCCACAAAGTTGGCGTTGAGGAAAACCACCCGTCGCCCCTGTGCAGGGACGACGGAAAAAGGGCCGTAGGGAAACTCTTACTCCCAACCCAAACTGCCCCGATCACTCCTCCTTGTAACCGAACGCCTCCTTCGCAAGCCTCACCACCTCCGGGTCGGCCTCGGGCATTTCCATCGGCACTGCCGCCTCCAGGCGGTCGGCGATGTGAGAAAGGGCGGCAATCCGCGCCGCTTTCTTGTTGTTGCCGTCAATCGCCTGCCACGGCGCCCAGCGCGTATCGGTTTGGCGGAACATGTCGTGGATGGCGGCGAGATAATCGTCGCGGCGGGCGCGGTTGCGATAGTCGTCCGGGCCGGTTTTCCAGCGCTTCCAAGGCGTTGAGAGGCGGGCCGCCAGGCGTTCGTCCTGCTCTTCCTGCGTCACATGGACGAACAGCTTCACGACATGAGTGCCGCTGTCGATCTGCTGAGCCTCAAACTCATTGATCTCGTCATAGCCGCGCTTCCATTCGGCCTGCGAGCAAAAGCCCTCCACGCGCTCGACCAGCACCCGGCCATACCAACTGCGGTCGAACACGCTGATGTCCTGGCAAGCGGGAAGTTTCTGCCAGAAGCGCCAGAGGAAATGATGATCCTTTTCTTCAGGGGTCGGCGCCGAAATAGGCCACACCTCGAAATAGCGGGGGTCCCATTCAGCGACCATGCGGCGGATGATGCCGCCCTTGCCCGAAGCGTCCCATCCCTCCAGCAACACCATGCTGCGGCGGCGATGGACGATATGGGCCACCTGTATGCGGGCAAGCCGTTCCTGAAGGTCCTTCAGATCGGCGTCATAGTCGCCGTCATATTTGTTGCCGTCTTCATAGTCGCTGAGGTTGATGGTCATAATTGCTACCGAACCCCTTCACTATGGCCGTTTGTCCCGAGCGAAGTCGAGGGACATTGAAGCAGCGCAGCGTGTCTCGACTTCGCTCGACACGAACGGGTGGGAATTAACGCCCACCCCACAATGTCACCCCTTCTGCGGCTCGACAATCCGGATGTTGAGTTCGCGAAGCTGCTTCATCGAAACCTCGCTCGGCGCGCCCATCATCAGGTCCTCGGCCTTCTGGTTCATCGGGAAGACCACCACTTCACGGATATTAGGCTCATCGGCGAGCAGCATGACGATGCGATCGACGCCGGGGGCCGAGCCCCCGTGCGGCGGTGCGCCATATTTGAAGGCGTTCAGCATGCCGGAGAAATTCTGTTCGACCTCTTCCTTGCTATAGCCTGCGATTTCGAACGCCTTGTACATGATTTCCGGCTTGTGGTTCCGGATCGCGCCCGAGGAAAGTTCCACGCCATTGCAGACGATGTCATATTGCCATGCAAGGATATCCAGCGCATCCTTCGTCTCCAGCGCCTCCATTTCTCCCTGCGGCATGGAGAATGGGTTGTGGGAGAAGTCGATCTTCTTGTTCTCCTCATCATATTCATACATCGGGAAGTCGACGATCCAGCAGAATTTGAAGACGTCCTGCTCGATCAGGCCAAGTTCCTCGCCCACCCGCGTGCGCGCCGCACCCGCGAGCTTGGCCGCCTGAAGCTCCTTGCCAGCGGCAAAGAACACGCCGTCATTGGGGCCAAGGCCAAGTGCGTCGATCAGCCTCGCGGTCTTTTCCTCGCCATGATTCTTGGCGATCGGACCACCGGGCACGCCATCCTTGATGTTGATATAGCCTAGGCCCGCATGGCCCTCGCCCCGCGCCCAGACATTCATGTCATCAAAGAATTTGCGGCTGCCAGCGCCCGCGCCGGGCGCCGGAATGGCGCGAATGACGCCGCCCGATTCGACGATGCCGGCAAAGATGCCGAAGCCCGAGCCACGGAAATGCTCCGTCACATCCTGGATGACGAGCGGATTGCGAAGGTCCGGCTTGTCCGAACCATATTTCAGCATGGATTCCTTGTAGGCGATCCGCGGAAAAGGCGTGGGGGTCACTGCCCTGCCCTTGCCGAATTCCTCGAACACGCCGTGCAGCACGGGCTCCAGCGCGTTGAAGACGTCGTCCTGCGTGACGAAGCTCATCTCGAAATCGAGCTGGTAGAACTCGCCGGGCGAGCGGTCGGCGCGGGCGTCTTCGTCACGGAAGCAGGGCGCGATCTGGAAATAGCGGTCGAAGCCCGCCACCATCAGCAGCTGCTTGAACATCTGCGGCGCCTGCGGCAGCGCGTAGAATTTGCCCGGATGCACGCGGCTCGGCACCAGATAGTCCCGCGCGCCTTCTGGCGAGCTGGCGGTCAGGATCGGCGTCTGGAACTCGGTGAAGCCCTGGTCGATCATCCGGCGGCGGATCGAGGCGATGACCTTCGAACGCAGGATGATGTTGGCATGCAGCCGGTCGCGGCGCAGGTCGAGATAGCGGTATTTGAGTCGGATATCTTCGGGATAGTCGGCCTCGCCGGCGACCGGCATCGGCAGCTCGGCAGCGCTTGATTGTACCTCGACTTCCCTGGCGACCACCTCGATCTCGCCGGTGTCGAGCTTGGGGTTCACCGCCCCGCCCTCGCGCATCACCACCTCGCCGGTGACCGTCACCACCGACTCGACCCGGAGACGATCGAGCGCCTTGAGCGTCTCGCTGCCCGCCGCGCAAACCACCTGGGTCAGGCCGTAATGGTCGCGCAGGTCGACGAACAGCACTCCGCCATGGTCGCGCTTGCGATGGATCCAGCCCGACAGACGGACGGTTGAACCGACGTCGCTGGAACGTAGTTCAGCGCATGTATGGGAACGGTAGGCGTGCATTCGATTGAGCTCGCAGACAAAAT
>DATEFI010000153.1:0-2228 GCA_035280705.1 Rhizorhapis sp.
CTCGGCCAATGCTTCCAGCAATGGCCGGTTGGGCAGGAATATCTCGTCGACAAAGTAGATATAAGTGACGCCCGCCTCGATCAGGCCATCGATCTCTGAGAGCGCAAGGTCTAGATCGCGGCGTCTATAGCTGTCCCGATAATCGATCTTGGCGCAGAAACTGCAATGATAGGGACAGCCCCGCGACGCCTCGACTTCCGCGCCCGGACCGCTCGCCTCGGTTCCGAACCGGTGATGATGATGCGCGTGCCGTGTCAGCCAATCCTTCGGCCAGCGCAGCGATGGAAGATCGGTGAACCGCACCGCCCTTGCCTTGCCCGTAAGCAGGACCTGTCCATCCTCTTCAAAGGCCAGGCCTACGATGCGCTTAGGGGGAATGCCATTGGCGATCTCGACTATCGCCTCTTCGGATTCTCCCCGGATCACGATATCGCAGCCGAGCTTGTGCAGCGCTGCCCTAGGCGTGGCCGAGGCATGGGGACCGATCGCCACCTTCGTTCCGCCCGCCATTCCCAATAGCCGGAACAGCTCATGCGGCACTTTCAGTTCCGGCTGGGCGCAACGCCAGAAAAGATAGGTGGGGGCGGTCGTCACCACCGTCATCTCTGCATCGAACAAGATTGCGCGCTCCGCCAGTTGGCCATTGTCCAGGCTCATGAGCGCACCGTCCAGCAACAGCGCCTCATGACCAGCGGCCTCCAGCAGAGCTGCGGCATAGCCCAATTCCAGCGGCAAATGGGGCTCCCGGCAGCCGAAATAGATGCTTCCGTCAAAGCTCCATGCAGGATTGACAAGAGCCACTCTCATGCGGGAATCCTCATCCGGCTCTCGGCCAGCGCTTCCTCGCGGCCGAGCCAGGCAGCAAGGTCGGCCAACCCCTCGCGCCAGGGCGTCGGTTCCTTGAGCGCGAGCGCCCGGCGTGCCTTTTGCGCATTCGCCACGAACCAGCGCTGGTCGCCCGCACGCCATTCGCCATGCCGCAAGTGCACGGTGCGGCCCGTCATCAGCTCGATTTCGCAGAGAATCTGGATCAGGCTTACTGCATTGTCCGGCCCGCCGCCCAGATTGAACGCCTGCCCGGCAACGGCCGGCATTGCCTTCCAGGCCGCGATATAGGCGCTGACCACATCGTTCACATGCAGGATGTCACGCACCTGCTGCCCATCGCCATAGAGCGTGATTTCCTCATCGCGAAGGGCAGAGCGGAGGAAATGGGCGACCCAGCCCTGCTCTTCCGTCCCCATCTGGTGCGGCCCATAGATGCAACTCATCCGGAATACGCAGGCGGGCACGCCGAGGTGCCGGGCATAATCCAGCACATATTGATCCGCCGCTCCCTTGGAGCAGCCATAGGGCGTATGGAAATCGAGCGGCCGGTTCTCATCGACGCCAAGGGCGGCAAGCTCTTCGTCCATCGGCCGCCAGGCGCTGCCCTGAACCTCGACTTCCACATCGCCAAGGTCGCCATACACCTTGTTGGTGCTCGCAAAGACCAGAGGCGTTTGGCGGCCATTCTTGCGAAGCGCCTCCAGCAGCTTGACCGTCGAATGGCAGTTGATGGAAAAATCTTCCTCCGGCGCCTCAAGGCTGGTCGTCACCGCCACCTGCGCCGCCAGATGAAAAACCGCCCGTGCGCCTTCGGCCACCCAGCCAAGCGCATCATGATCGCGGACATCGGCGATGGTGGCGCTGACACGGCCCGGATAGAGCCGCTTCAGCCGGGTGAGATTGGCCTCAACCCCTGGCCGGGCCAGCGAGTCATAGATCATGACGCGCTGCCCCGTCGCCGCCAGCCGTTCGGCAAGATTGCTGCCGATGAAGCCGGCGCCGCCGGTTACCAGGACATGGTCCTTGCTCCTCATGCGACCAGTCCCCTCGCCGCCAGTTCGTCCCAGGCTGTGACAGCCCGGTCCTCACAGGTTTGCCGCGCCACCCATTCCGCCAACTCCGCGAGACCTTCGGGGAAATCCTCCTGCGGCTCATAGCCGAGCGCGGTCCTCGCGAGACTGATGTCTGCCAGGCAGTGGCGGATATCCCCCGCCCGGCGTTCACCGGTGATGGTGGGCTCGATGTCCCGGCCCATCGCAAGGGCAATATCGCGCGCGACGCTTTCGATCGTCCTTGGCTCGCCGCTTGCAATATTGATCGCCTTGCCGGTCGCTTCTGGCCGCACAAGCGCCTGCGCAAAGGCGCGGGCCACGTCGCGGACGTGGACAAAATCGCGCTGC
>DATEFI010000154.1:0-3320 GCA_035280705.1 Rhizorhapis sp.
CTCTGGAGCAAAGGTCTTCGCCCGCCGCTGCCTTGCCCTGGCCTCATCAATCCAGATATTCCGCATTATCCTGTACATCCAACTATCGAGCCGGGTGCCTTCTTCCCACAAATGCCGCGACTTCAGCGCCCGCTCCAAAGCAGCCTGGCACAGATCGTCGCCATCGGCCGCGTTTCGCGAAAGGCTGGCTGCGAACCGGCGGAGACGAGGCAGAAGAGCAAGCAATTCATTTTCGAAGGCCATCCGGACTCCATCTTGTTCCTGAGGATGAAACGGACGCCCTCGACCGTTTAATCCATGAGACAGGTTTTTTGTGGCATCCTATGCTTTGAAAGCGAAATGAAAAGGACCGTCGCATGCGCCGCATGCTTTATATAGCTGCCCTGCTGCCCTTCGCTCTTGCAGGCGTCGCCGGCTCTGCGCAACTGAGCCTGCCCGGCGGCCTGGGTCTGCCCGACGTCGGTGGAACCGTGGATCGAGTCACGGACCGGCTGCCCGTGCGGGACATTGCCGCCCTTCCACCGCTTCAGGCCGCGAAGGCGCTGCTCGATGCCCGCGCCCTCCGCCTCACAAGCCTCGTTCGGGAACATCCGGAGGCTATCGAGTTTGACGACCGGCAATATCCGGCGGTCAGGGGCATGATCGTCGCCACGGGCCTGTCGGATCAGCAAGTCGAGCGGCTTCGCCAAGGCGGATTCGATATCCAGGATGAGCAGATCGAGGGGCTGGATGTCAGTTTCCGGCGCCTGCAGGTTCCACAGGGAAAAGACCTGGCCAAGGCAATCCGCGAGGCCCGGAAAATAGCGCCAGACGCCATGATCGGCAGCAATCCCATCTATTTTCAAAGCGGCGGAAACCTTCTGGCCGGGGCGGGAACCCTAGCCGCCAGCCAGGGCGCAGCGGGCCGGGCCATCGGCCTCATCGACGGTGGAGTGGGTCAGCACCCTTCGCTTGACAGCCGCATCCAGCAGCGCGGATTTGCGAAGGGTGCCCCTGCGCCGAGCGGGCATGGGACGGCAGTGGCATCGCTGATCGTCGGCAATGGAGCGGTCAAGGGAGCTGCGCCTGGCGCTCCCCTGATGGTGGCCGATATTTACGGACGGGACCCGGCGGGGGGCAATGCCATCGCCATCGCACGGGCGCTGGGCTGGCTGGCGGCTGGCGGCGTGAGGATCGTGACGGTCAGCCTGGTGGGACCGGATAATCCGCTGCTTGCCGGAGCGGTTGCCGCCGCGCGGCGCAAGGGAATGATCGTGGTTGCGGCGGTGGGCAATGACGGCCCCGCCGCTCCCCCGGCCTTTCCCGCCTCCTATGACGGCGTCGTTGCCGTCACCGGGGTCGACAGCAAGGACCGCGCCCTGATCGAGGCGGGCCGCGCCCTTCATCTCGACTATGCCGCACCGGGGGCGGACATGGTCGCCGCCAATATCAATGGCGAGGCCGCCCGCGTGCGGGGAACCTCTTTCGCGGCGCCCTTTGTGGCGGGCCGGCTGTACCGGAATCTTCAGGGTGCGGACATGGGCGTCGCGCTGCGCAAGCTCAACGCCGAAGCAAAGGATCTGGGGAAGCGGGGGCCTGATAAGGTCTTTGGCCGGGGCCTCGTCTGCGGAAGCTGCCGTAACGGGCGGTGAGTTCGGCCGGATGGTCGGTTTGCCGTCGATGACTTGTCCAAATCAAAGCTGCCACGAAAAATCACCGTCGCCACTGCGCAGGCAGCACCTCGCTGTTTCTTCAACCATCAAAAGAAAAGCGGGGTCCTGCCTGCGCAGGGACGACGGAAATAAGGTCAGATCGAACGTCTCACTTGCCCCCAATCAGGTCAAGCGGCTGACTTGCGCCGGTCGGCCAGTTCGTCGTTCAGCATCTCCGCCAGCAGGAATGCGAGTTCCAGCGACTGCGCCGCGTTCAAGCGCGGATCGCAATGGGTGTGGTAGCGGTCTGCCAGTCCCTCGTCGGTAATGGCGATGGCGCCGCCAGTGCATTCCGTCACATTCTGGCCGGTCATCTCGGCATGGATGCCGCCTGCGAAGCTGCCTTCGGCGCGATGCACCGCGAAGAAGCCGCGGACCTCGCCGAGAATGCGTTCGAACGGCCGGGTCTTGTAGCCATTGGCGGCCTTGACGACGTTGCCATGCATCGGATCGCAGGACCATATCACCGGATGTCCTTCACGCTGGACGGCCCGGACGAGCTTTGGCAGCCCCGCCTCTATCTTGTCATGGCCATAGCGGGTGATGAGCGTCATCCGGCCGGGCTCCCGCGCCGGATTGAGAAGGTCGAGCATCCGCAGCAGCGCGTCGGGCTCCAGGCTCGGACCGCATTTCATGCCGATGGGGTTGCCGATGCCGCGCAGGAACTCGACGTGCGCCGAACCTTCAAATCGCGTGCGATCGCCGATCCAGAGCATATGCGCGCTGGTGTCGTACCACTGGCCAGTCAGGGAATCCTGCCGGGTCAGCGCCTGCTCATAAGGGAGAAGCAGCGCCTCATGGCTGGTATAGAAGCTGGTCGCCTTGAGCTGCGGCACGGTGTCGGGGCTGATTCCGCATGCTTCCATGAAGTCGAGCGCGTCGCCGATCCGGTCCGCCATTTCGCCGAACTTCTTGGCCCAGGGGCTGCGGCCCATGAAATCCAGGGTCCAGGCATGAACCTGGTGCAGGTTCGCATAGCCGCCCTGGGAAAAGGCGCGCAGCAGGTTGAGCGTTGCCGCCGCCTGGTTATAGGCACGGACCATGCGCTGCGGGTCGGGCTCGCGCCCGGCCTCGTCAAAGGCGATGTCGTTGATGATGTCGCCGCGATAGCTGGGCAGCTCCCTGCCGCCCAATTCCTCGGTCGGAGCGGAGCGCGGCTTGGCGAACTGGCCCGCCATGCGTCCGACCTTCACGATCGGAAGCTTTGACGCATAGGTCAGCACCACCGCCATTTGCAGCAGCACGCGGAAAGTGTCGCGGATGTTGTTCGGATGGAATTCCGCAAAGGATTCAGCGCAATCGCCGCCCTGCAGCAGGAAGGACTTGCCGGCCGCGACCTCCGCCAGTTCCGCCTTCAGGTTGCGCGCCTCTCCGGCAAAGACGAGGGGCGGAAAGGTGCCAAGCTGCTTCTCCGCAGCGGCCAGCGCCTCCGCGTCCCTATATTCGGGCATCTGCCGCCCTTCATGGCTCCGCCAGCTCTCAGGCGTCCAATTCGCCGCCACGTCACGCACTCCTGTAAAATGAAACCCGCCCTATGGGCCCTTCGCGGTTTTTTGGCAAGGTTCCACGAGCGGGGCGTTCTTTCCACTGACTGAGGTCTTTCATATCACCCTCGCCCTGCCTGCGCAG
>DATEFI010000155.1:0-3348 GCA_035280705.1 Rhizorhapis sp.
GGATGAACTGCTCCGCCTCCAGATTGTGCAGCGCGATGGTGACAGCCGCCCGCCTCACGCCGATCATGATGCTCAGGAATTCATGCGTCAGCGGTATGGTATCGCCATCCATCCTGTCGCGCGCCATCAGCAGCCATCGGGCCAGCCGCTGTTCGACGTTCGCCTTGCTGTTGGCGAGCGTGGTTTGCGTGATCTGCACCATGAAGCTCTGCACGAACAGGTCGAAACGGTGGTGCAGGGTTGGGCGGGCATTCATCAGTCTGACCAGTTCCCCACTCCCGATGGCAAGCGACGTTCCCGCGGCCTGCACGATGGTCCTGTTCGGCGACCGGTCGCTGCCGAGAACCAAGGGAATGCCCGACATCCCCTCCCGGCCGATGATACCGACCTCCACCTGGCGGTTGAGCGTCGTATTGGCCATCACGGAGATGAAGCCGGATTCCACAAAATGCACCGTCGAAACAGGTTCATTGGCGCTTTCGAGGACCGTCCGGGGTGCCAGGTCAAAACGTACCAGAAAGGCTCGTAACGCCGTCTGGTCGGCGGACGAAAGGCCGCGCAACAACAAGTTACGCGTCAATGACAGGTCGACTGATACATCGCCCATTTCCGCCTCCCTTGCCTTGGTCCGGCCCTTCCGGCCGATTACCGGCCGAGACTGCCGCACCGGCATTTTGGTGAGGAGACCATTATCTCAGGAAGACAATATGTTTTACATTCCTTATTTCCCCTACGTCATGCTACCTTTGTATGGCTCCGTACAGAGAAAGGGATTGCGAATCCTGAACAGCGTTGTTTATAAGCGAGCATCCTCGCAAGCGGCACGGCTAAACTCCAAAACGGCACCGTGACGATAAGGTAAATGATTAGGGTCGCCTCTAGTGTTTATCATAAAATAGAGAGGATGACGAATGGCCAGATACCAAAGAAACGGCACTGCCCCACTATTAAGACAGACCGTCCCTCCTCTTCCACACCCCAGTTGGGCGTTAAGTGGGAAGTCCCATTCAGAGCGCAGGCTTTCAACGCAGGAAGCCAAGCAGATGGTGGAACGATTCTGGGAAACCCTGGACGCCTGACGCAAGGCTCACTTGCGAACGATTGAGTTCCTTTTCAGTTTCCAGCTTCATTCATAGGAGGATTGTCCATGGATTCTTCCTCACATGAGAAGGGCAAGCGGTATCCGCTGTCCCTGCTATGCGCCGCCGAGGCAGCGTTCGGCCCCGATATTCGGCTGAGGCGGCTCACCAGCCGGGCAGCTGATCCCAAGAACAGATCAAGGCAGGACAGAAAGCATGCGTGAACAAGCTCAGACCGCCAGCAATGCCAATGGCGCAGCCGTCGCGGCGCCGCTGATGGACATCTACCGGGAGGGGGTGGCCAGCGCCAATGCGCAGCTTCAGCGCAATATGAAATCGCTGGGCGAAATGACCGCCATCCTGCGGGAGGGCAGCGAAAAGACGGCAAGAGCCGCCGCAACCGCAGCCCAGGCCTATTTCGTTCTGGCTGCTTCGGCTGCGGAGCTGTGCTGGCAGACCATCTCCCTGAGCGGCGAAATGTCCCGCGATGCGTTGGCCCCAGGGGCAACAGACCAGCCTTTTGCCGCAGGCTCGTCGCTGATGGAAAGCCTCGGCTCCCAGATGACGGAGTTCAACGCCGCATTGTCCAGCACGGCAAGCGAAATGATGGAGTCATTTCTGATCACCGCTACCAAAAACGAAACGTCATATCCGAAAAAGAACCAAAATCCCGGCCGGCATCCTACCTCACCGTCCGGAAACCTGCATTGAGACCCTGAACGCCGCCGTCAGCTAAGGCCGACAATCTATTGCGACCCGGATTGAAGGCTTCATCTGGAACAATGCCTCCGTTCCGATGGGCTGACATGCGGCAAAGGCCACTGCCACCGCTCCCTTCCCCCTTAGGGAGTGGTGGATTTTTTTGCGGCAATCAGGAAGCGGGCGAACAAGGGCCCGGAAAACTGGTGGAGCCGAGGGGAATCGAACCCCTGACCTCATCATTGCGAACGATGCGCTCTCCCAACTGAGCTACGGCCCCGGTGGCGGCTCTATAAGCATGGAGAAGCTCCGGTTGCAATGGATTTTTGCTTTGCTCCTCTGTCTCCCATCCTGCGGTTGAACGCCATCGAAGGTGGAACAACCCCCGCCGCTTTTCCGTTCTACCGGCACCGGATGTCAGACCTTTTCCGCATGAATTGCGTCGAGAAGATCAGCAAAAGGAAGGAGAAGACGATGGGTCAAATGGATGTGGAAAGCCGGCGCCATCTGCGCCGCAGGCGGGATTTGCGGGGAGATGTTCCCGGCGGCATGCCAAGGCAAGCCACCCAGCCTCCCATGCGTTCGATGGAGGATTTCGAAACCCCGCCTCCTGGCTATGACCTGGAAACCCGCAGCTTCTTCGACCGGATCGGCGACGAGGTGCGAAGCTGGTTCGGCGATGAAGAGGCCGAGCGGCGGCGGCAATATGATGAGCAGATGCACCATAGCTATATGGAAACCTATCGGGTTGGCTTTGCTTCACCCGGGGCATCTGGCGGGCCGAGAGGCTATGGTCCGATGACCTATCCTCAGACCGGCGCGATCTCCAGCAGGCCCCCGCGGCCCTTTATCGAACATGACCGCGAGTTCGACCTGGAATATCAGGTCTGGCGGGAACGGCAGATGGCAGCGATGGATCGGGAATATCAGGAATATCGCCAGGAGAGGCAGCAGCAGTTCGAGGAAAGCTTCAACGGGTGGCGGGAAAAGCGCTCAGCCCAGCAGGCATGTCTCGATCAGGTCACCGAGCATATGGAGGTCGTCGGAAGTGACGGTGCCCATGTCGGCACCGTGGATTGCCTGCGCGGCGAGACCGTCGTACTCACCCGGACTGATCCGGGGGCGGGCGGCGTGCATCACAGCATCCCTTCGCGCTGGATTGAACGGGTGGAAGACAAGCTGATCCTGTCTATTCCGGGAACTCAGGCGCAGGCGGAGTGGCGAAGCGAGGAAGGCTGAAGGAAGGCCGGAGGCGCAACACTTCTCTTAGAGTGATTTCGAGCCAGATGGAATCATCTGGCGGCTCGGAAATCACGGAAAATAAAAGTATCCTAGACTCGTTCCGGTTCTGATCGAACCGGAACGAGTCTAGGATAAAGCTCTTCGGGATAAAATCAGGCCCCATGGTAACAACGCCTGGTAAACCGGGATCGCTTCCGTTCGGGCTACAGCATCATGATGCAGATTGGCGCTTCTCTTCCGTCGGCGCTAGACTTGTCGAAGGGCTTCACTTCTCTTCAAGAAAGAATCGGGCTTCGACAGGCTCAGCCCGAACGAAGATAGGTTATGC
>DATEFI010000156.1:0-2873 GCA_035280705.1 Rhizorhapis sp.
TGGGGATCAGCGACGTCAGGACGCCATCGGTCCTCGGCAAGTTGGAGATGGCCTTGCGCATCTGCGCCTCGAGGACCGCAGCGCCTCCGGAATGCCGTTCCCGCACCATCTCGAGCCGGCGGGCCTGCGCCTTGGACGCGGAAGGACCTGAAAGCGCGAGGGCGAGCAACGAGAAGACGCTCGCCAGCACCGCTATCAAAAGAATGAATTGCACGTTCGACATGCTCAGGTCCCGCTATTGTCCGGCCATTTGGCCATTCCGGCTCATTTCTTCCTGTTCTTGGCGGGGATGATCGACTTGAGGTCGGTGATCTTGCCCAGCAGGGACTTGCCGCCTTTGGCGGAGGACGGCGATTCCTGTTCATCGATCGCACCCATGGCAAGGGCCATGGCGCTTTCAAGGGCATGCCCCGCCTTGGAAGCTTTCCCTGTTTCGGCCAGCGTCTTTCCGAGCTTTGCCGCCTGGGCAGCAAGTTTTGCGTCTGCCGGGATGAGCACATCCACCTTGCGTTCGATCGACTGCTCGAAATCCTTGCGGCTGATCTCCAGCGCATTGGCATGAACGCGATTGGCGACCACGATCACCTTGGTTCCGGGCGCATTGGATTTCAGCCAGGAGAGGATGCGGATGCAGTCGCGTGCGGCCGCCAGTGTCAGCTCAGTCACCACGACCGTCGCATTGGCATCGTTGATGAGGTGCGGAAATTGGATCAACATGTTGCGCGGCAGGTCGATGACGCTGCACTCGAAGGCGCTGCGAAATTCCTCCTGGAGCTGAAAGAAGGCGGTTCCGTCGGTCATCATCGGCTGGCTGATGGGCGCTTCTGCCGAAAGGATGGCCAGCTTCTCGCTCGCCTTCACCATCGCCCGCTCGATAAAAAGACCGTCGATGCGGCTGGGGTTTTCGATGGCATCGGTCAGGCCACGGCCTGGCTCCAGGTCCATGGCGAGCGCCCCGGTCCCGAAATGCACGTCAAGATCGAGCAGTCCCGTCAGGCGGCCGCCTTTGCCGCTGAGCAGCCAGGCGAGCGAGGTTGCCACGGTCGAGGCGCCCACGCCGCCGCGCACGCCAATGACGGCGGTGGTCAGGTGCGGCCGCTCATTGACGATATCGGCAACCTTTGGCGCGTTGAACACCGCCTGGGCCTGCGCAAACGCCTCCCGGAGCATGTCAGGGCTGAACGGCTTCAGCAGATAGTCCTGAAGGCCGCTGGCGATCAGGTCGCGATACAGGCGGACATCATTGACCTGACCTGCTGCGATCACCACCGTCCCGGGTTCACAGACCTCGGCGAGACCGTTGATGTCATTGAGCGGATCGCCGGACTCGGACATGTCGACGAAAAGGATGTTGGGGCTCGCCGCTACGGAAAGCGACTGGACCGCGTTGCGCAATCCGCCCTTGTTCACCTTTTCAGGCGACCAGCCCATCTCGGCGCAGACCATGCGGACAAGGTCGAAGCTTGCGTCATCGCAGACAAAGGCGCTGAACGGCTCACGCAGCGCGGCCGTGCCACCGGGTCTCCATGGAGCGTTCATCAATTGCCTCCCGCAGTCAGGGTTTTAAGCTCGCCAGCGCCAGTATTGGCCTTGTCCTGATAGGTCTTGATCGCCTTGGTGGCGGCGGTGGGCGCGCGGCTGACCGCGCCCGGCTGACCGAGCACCAGATCCTGGGGATTGGCCACCATCGCCGCGAGATTGCCATTGAGGGCGCAGCCATAATTGCTGGACGTGCCGCCGATCAGGTCGCTTTCCTGCTTGCTCCGCCAATCGGGGCAGCCGGGTACGGTGGCCACCGAGCGGCTTACCACGATGCGGACGGCGCCTCCCGGCGCGGCTCCTGGGGTCACAGGGGCGGCATCGCTCAGCAGCAGGCCGTAATTCCCGAGCAATCGGGAAATGCTTTCCTTGGCACTGGCCGCCTGGCTGGCGTCGCCGTCGACGGAAACCCGGTCGCCATAACCAAGATTGATGGAGGCGAACCAGCCGTCCAGCCGTTCCCGCTCGCTCGCCGGCAGATCGCCGCCGGGCGTGGGATAAACGTCAAAGACATAGTCGGAGCGGCTGACCACCGGCTGATGAACCGAGTCCATGCTGCGATTGACGGGACCGACCTGACAGGCAGCGAGCGGCAAAGCCATCGCTGCCAGCAAGGGGAGGGTCGCTGCGCGCTTCAAGGAGGGCTTGTGCATGAAAATGGTCCTTCCCATCAGAAGCTGAAGCCGGGCGCTGCCTTGCCGGCATCCGCACTTTGCCTGCGGCGTTCGCCCGTTATGGCGGGTGGCGTCGCAGCGCCGACCTTTGGCTGTGCAGGGGGCGCGGGCTCGACGGTCGGTTCAGGACGTTTGGCACCGCTCACCCCGTCGCTCTGCTGCTGCAGGAGCAGCCCCTGCATGTCCGTGGCGTTGCGGAAACCGTCGGTCGGCAGGCGGATGTCCTGCGCATTCACCGGTTTCACCAGATAGGGGGTGATCACGATCACCAGTTCCGATTCATTGCGCCGGAACTGCTTGGACTTGAACAGGCTGCCCAGGATCGGAATGCTGCCCAGGCCCGGCACCTTGTCGACATTATTGGCGGTGTCGTTGTTCAGCAGTCCGGCGATCATGAAACTCTGGCCGGAGCCGAGTTCGACCGTCGTCTCAGCCGAACGGCTCTTCAGAGCTGGCACCTTGGAATTGATCGAAAAATCGAGTTCCGACACCGTCGGCCGTACGCGCATCGAAATGCGGCCATCCGACAGTACCGTCGGGGTGAAGGCAAGTTGCACGCCAAATTGCTTGAACTCGATCGAATTTCCCTGAAGTCCGTTGGACACTTCATAGAGATATTCGCCGCCAGCCAAGAAGCTGGCGGTCTCGCCGGACAGCGAC
>DATEFI010000157.1:0-3729 GCA_035280705.1 Rhizorhapis sp.
AGAGCAGGTTTCGCATGATTGCAGAAGATTCGCGCACAGTGACGCAAACACGCCCGGCGCAGCAACCCGCCAAAGCCGGCAATGGCACCGCCACCGAAGCCTTGCACATGGCGGGATCCGCCATTGTGACAGGCGGAATAGCGGTGGTGCTGACGGCGGTCGCCATACCGGTATCGCTTGGAATGGGCGTGGCCTGGGGCGTTCGCTCCATCGCCAAGAAGCTTCGCGGCACTGAATGATTTCTAGGGATTAATGGAGGACCCGGACGGTCCTCTGGAGCTTGCCTTGCCTGACTGGCTTAGCCCGCTCGGGCGACACCTTCCACATCGACTTGACCTTCGGACGCCACAACGCCGGTGATGCGGACATGCTTTGCCACATGATCGACGGGGACGCGGTGCAGGTTGAGGCGCCAGCTGCCGCCATGATCGCATTTCAGGAGAAATCCCGCGCCGTCCCGCAATAACGTCCCGCTCGCTTCAATCCTGTCGCCGATCTGCGGCATTCATTCCTTCCCCTTGTTCATGCGATCGCCTCACTCTGCGGCACATGATCATAGCCAAGCTCCCGCGCGACCGGTTCACAAATGATCTTGCCGTTCCAGACATTGAGGCCATCCAGAAGATATCTGTCCTGCCGCATCGCTTCCTTCCAGCCAAGGTCGGCGATTCGCAGCGCATGGGGCAACGTCACATTGTTAAGCGCATAGGTGCTTGTCCGCGCCACCGCGCCCGGCATGTTGGTCACGCAATAATGCACGATCCCGTCCACAATATAGGTGGGGTCGTCGTGCGTCGTCGGTTCGGACGTTTCAAAACAGCCGCCCTGATCGATGGCGACGTCCACCAGCACCGCGCCCGGTTTCATCGTCTTCAGCATGGCGCGGGAGACGAGCTTGGGGGCGGCGGCGCCGGGGATCAGCACGGCTCCGACGATCAGATCGGCCTCCGCGACGCTGTCGGCGACATTCGCCTTGTTTGAAAAGCGGGTCTTCGCCCGCGCCTCGAAATAGGTGCCGAGCCGCTCCAGCACTTCGGGATTGCGGTCCAGGATGGTCACGTCCGCCCCAAGGCCCGCCGCCATCTGCGCCGCGTTGAAGCCCACCACGCCGCCGCCGATCACCACAACCCTCGCAGGCATCACTCCCGGCACTCCGCCGAGCAGGACCCCTCGCCCGCCATGGACCTTTTCAAGGGCAGTCGCCCCCGCCTGGATGGACATGCGGCCGGCCACCTGGCTCATCGGCTTCAACAGCGGCAAGCCTCCATTAACGTCCGTCACCGTTTCATAGGCGATACAGACTGCGCCAGAGGCGATCAGATCCTTGGTCTGCTCAGGATCGGGCGCAAGGTGAAGATAGGTGAAAAGTATCTGCCCTTCTTTAAGAAGCGCCCGCTCCTCCTCCTGCGGTTCCTTTACCTTGACGATAAACTCGGCCCGGCCGAAGACAGCGGCGGCCGTGGCGACAATCTCTGCGCCGGCCTTGCGGTAATCATGATCGGTCGCCCCAATGCCCCGCCCGGCGCCGCTTTCGACAAGCAACCGATGGCCATGCGTTGCAAGTTCATGCACGCTTTCCGGGGTGAGGCCCACACGATATTCGTTATTCTTGATCTCGCGGACTGTTCCGACGATCATCGGCCCTCTCCGGGCAATCAGGACTTTGGTGCCGCCTATATAGGATCGCGTCCATTCTCTTGCCAGTCAGCGGCGGGATTTGCGAACTGCACGCTTGCGCAAAAGCGGGAGGCGCGATAGGGGGCATGCCTTCCAGCGCATGCGGAGCGGTGGCCGAGTGGTCGAAGGCGCTCGCCTGGAAAGTGAGTATACGCCAAAAGCGTATCGAGGGTTCGAATCCCTCCCGCTCCGCCATTCTGGCCTTGTCTGACCCGGACAGATGGGTGACAGATTGTACCTAAGACATGGGTGACAATCTCATGCGGAATGGCCGGGACCAGTTCCCCGATCGGCTCCTCCCGACCATAGGTTTCGGCATAGATCCGGGCGTTGTCCTGGAGTGCCTGATGCAGGTCGGGCAGTATCGTGATCGTCAGCTGAATCTGAAGGTTGCGGGAGGTAATCTGGTCGCCCGCGCGCGATACGTTCTGCTGCTCAGTCTGCCACACATCACTCCGATTCATTGGGCGTCAAAACAATAAAGGATCTCATTGCGGTAAACGGCGCCGGGAGCGAGGATCGTTGCCGGAAAGTCCGGTTGATTAGGGCTGTTCGGAAATGCCTGAGGCTCGAATGCGAGAGCGTAACGGGCTGTATAAGCGCGCCCGGACTTGCCCGTTTCGCCGTTAAAACAGTTGCCCGAGTAGAATTGAAGTCCCGCCTGATTTGAATGGAGTGCGAACGAACGGCCGGAAATGGGATCGAGCAAGGTTGCGGCCCATTTGACGGCCCTGTTCTCTTCAGAAGAGACGATCCAGCATTGGTCAAAGCCAGGAGACGGGTCAGTCATTTCCCGCAGCGCATCCGCGATGATCCTGGGCTGGCGAAAATCGAAAGGAGTCCCCTTGACAGCGCGCCGTTCACCGGTCGGTACGCCATTCGCCGTCGGCAGGAAATGCTCGGCAGGGAGAATGAGCCTGTGATTATCCGCCGACGCCTCTGCGTTTTCTCCGGCTAGGTTCCAATAGGCATGATTGGTGATGTTGACGATCGTCGGCGCGTCACTCGTCGCCTCATAGACAATTGAAAGACAATCGCGTTCATCGAGACTGAAAGTGGCGGTGACGGACAGGCGGCCAGGATAGCCCTGATCGCCATCCGGACTCACCAGGCGCATGGAAACCGACGCATTTTGTGAACTCTCTTCGCACCGGACGATCTTCCATGGCAGCTTGTCAAAACCGCATATGCCGCCATGAAGGGCGTGAGGTCCGTCGTTGCGATCGAGGCTATGCTCGGTACCATCAAGGTAGAAGCGTCCTTCGGCAATACGATTGGCAAATCGGCCGACGGTCGCGCCAAAATAATGCGGGTCAGCAAGATAGCCGTCGATCGAAGCAAAACCGGGAGTAACATCGGCTTGCACGCCATTCCGGTCGGGGACCACCACCGATTGCAACCGAGCACCAAAGGTGATGACCGTAGCAGACATGCCCCGGTCATTCGAAAGGACGACAGCATCGACAGCATGGCCGCTCGGCAAAGTGCCGAAAGGAGAGCGCAGCGCCCTTGCCATCAGGCCGGGCCATACCATGGCGAACTGTTACGAGCTTTTTTGATAAGCTGCACTAAGGCCTGTAAGCATCGATAGCCATTCAGCATTATTTTTTCCAATTATAAGTAGGACAATTCACGCAACACACGCCTGCTGCAGCATCAGTACGTAAGCGAAACACCATTTAGAATTCGAACCCCGGAATCCTTTTGCGACTCTTTCGGGGAGTTAACCAGAGTCAGTGTTTGAATGCCCTTGATCGCGATGTCGATCGGCTCTGCCCGTGCCCCTTTGCTTCGGTAGAGAACCCGTCCGTCACCCAATATCGTAACAGTACCGTTCCGTCCCGGCGTGGCTTTAAAGCGCGTGAATTCCCGTTGAAGATCAATAGTGACCTCGGAGCCCGCCGCGGAGCCCAGGGCATTGCGGTCATGACCCCCTTCAGTCTCGATCGGCTCCCCGGAAGGCAGGTATCCGATCCGGGCGGGTATCCAGGGCTTTGTCAGACCACGGTCGGCCGGCTTGTATCCTTCTTTCGAAACCATGACACGTGCCGG
>DATEFI010000158.1:0-7072 GCA_035280705.1 Rhizorhapis sp.
AACGCGTTGAACAGATCGTTGGCAAGCTGGAGGGACTTGTCCAGGCTAGCCTGCGAAGCAGTGACATCGATCAGCAGCTTCTTGTAGGGCTTGAGATAGGTACCGTCGTCAACAGCCCTGCTGTTCTCGAAATGCGCCTTGGCGCCGCGGACCAGTCCATGAACCTGTTTGCGGGCGATCCGGACTTTCTTTTCGGCATTGCGGCGTTGCGGTGCCCTAGGCTTCACAGGCGCAACGAATTCGCTCTCCTTGCTCCAGTTCAGGGGATCGCCAGGACGCGGCGCCGGTAGCGGAATTTGCGACGGCGCTTTGCCGACCGCGAGCTTGGCCCAGTAGCCTCGCGCCGGACGCGGGACATTGAGTAGGGAACAGATCCTGGCCAGGTAGCTGCCGGAGACATCATACTGCTCGGCGATCTTGGTCATCGGCTGGGACCAGACCAGTCGGTAAAGCTCATCGCGCGAAACCATATCGCCACTCTGGTTGAAAGATCGCCTCGATAGCCTTCGACCATTACGGCCTGGCTACGACTGCCACCACTCGAGGCAAAAAGCCGGGCGTCGCAACTGATGCGCATCACATCTGCAACAATGGTGCAACGCATCCTCCGACCGCGAAATCCGCGACCTGAGAATCTGTCCCAATAACAGCCCCAAATGCGCTCGCTAGAAGCGTCTCTAGGTCTGAATCTAAGTTGTTGAGATCACTCGCAAGCCTCGGAAACCACGCCAAAATATCGGGCGTCAATTTTAACTTAATTCATTGTTTTAGAAGGATAATTTTTCCGTGGTGGGCGATGACAGGCTCGAACTGCCGACATCCTCGGTGTAAACGAGGCGCTCTACCAACTGAGCTAATCGCCCTTGCCACGATTTCGCTGGCTTTCTAGGCGGTTTTCGCGGCAGGTCAAGCGAACTTTCTGGCAACGAACAGGCTTACGGCTCCTCGCCCGGCATTCTTCAGATCATCGCGGCCAGCAGCTTGTCGATGGGAACGCTGGCAAAGGTCACGAAGCTGTCGGCCACGCCATAGGGGAGGAGCAGCGTCCGATCGTGGACCATGGCGCCGCAGCTGTAAACGACATTGGGAACATAGCCATCGCGCTCCTTTTCGCTGGGCCTGACCAGGGGTTCAGGCATCCGCGCGAGCAGTTTCGACGGGTCGTCCTTGTCGAGCAGACACGCGCCGAGGCAATAATTGCGTACCATTCCAACGCCGTGGGTGATGACCAGCCAGCCTTCCTCAATTTCGATCGGCGATCCGCAATTGCCCAGCTGAATGAACTCCCAAGGATAATGGGGCATGACGATCCGGGAGCCGCCGTTCCAGATATGGAGGCTATCCGATTCAAGCAGCCAGAGACTTTCATTATCATGGCGGCTGAGGGCCAGGTACCGGCCATGGATGCGCCGGGGAAAGAAGGCCAGGCCCTTGCTGGCAGCGACCGCACCCTGCACCGGGCGCATGACAAATGTCCGAAAATCCCTGGACCGCAGCATTTCCTGCCGAATTTCGGCCCCGCTATACGCTGTATAGGTGCCAAGATAACAATGGGTTCCGTCATCCTCCGCAAAACGGACGAGGCGTAAATCCTCGATTCCCTGCTTCTGGCTCGCCGTGGTCGGGAAAAGCACAGTCTCTGAGATGTCCCGGCTTCCGCGGCAGTTCAGACGGACGAGGCCATCATCTTGGTGGCCTTCGGATTGCTCGATACGTGGCGCCACAGCCAGGGCACTCGTCAAATCGACGATGACGCCGTTATGGGGATGCCATGTGCCTGTGCGAAATGTAACCGATGATACATGTCCTTCGCCGATGCTGCGCAGCGAGATCACAAATCGGATCGTGCCATCGGGAAGGTTCGATTGGTCCCAGTGAAGAACAATGCTGGGGTTGAACAATGCAGCCGCTTCGAATGAAAATTCTTCGCTGAAATAAGCGCCGATCAGGAGGGACTGCCCGCGACTGACGGAGCACCGGTCTATGAGCAGGCCGTTCACGTCGTGGAAACGTCGGAGCAGGCTTTGTTCGACGTCGCGATGACGATCATCAAGCGAGACGGTCACTTCCCTGAGTTCAGCTTCGAGCTCGGCATCGCTCAGCCCGAGGATACGATCGGCAATGCGTTGGGCGCGCGGATGGTTCTTGTCGGCGAATGCTGGCGGATCCCCAGGCTCGAATGGCCGGATGACGGTGCGTGAAGGGTCGGGCCGCAAAATGACCGAGGAATAGGTCAAAATATCCTGGCCGATCATTGCCGGAACTTCCTTTGCAGCTTGCGTCCATGGACGGAACGCTCGCCGTGGGGCGTTGGTGCCGACTCAATCACCGATGGAGCAGCTGGCACCGCTTGCATCTCGTCGACACCTCGTTACTCCTTTTGCGCAACCGGAGTCATGATGCTCGAAAAGCGGTGCTGCGAGACAGGCGATGGCACGCCTCGAAGTCGCAGCAACCCTTGCGCTGTGGCGCTGACAGGGGTGATGAGCCGAATTATGCCAAATGCCGGATGTCAGATATGATGAAGGGACCTAGCAGCAGGCTCCGCCCGCACATCTTGTACGCGGCGGCCGCCTCTGTCTTGAAAAGGCGTTTGGGGGTGCGATGACAGGAATTGGCGCTGAGTTGACGGCCGATATTGCCGCTCGGGTGGAGAGATTCGTTCGCGACGTCGTCGTACCATATGAGAAGGATCCCAGGCGGGATCATCATCATGCGCCGACCGACGAACTGGTGTCGGAACTGAAGGAAAAGGCGCGTTTGGCGGGCGTGCTGACCCCGCATATCCTGCCGGATGGCCGTCACCTCTCGCAGCGGGAAACCGCGCTTGTCCTGCAGAAGACGGGTCTGTCGCCGCTCGGTCCGCTCGCCTGCAACACCAATGCGCCCGATGAGGGCAACATGTACCTGCTGGGCCGGGTGGGCAGCGCGGAGATCAAGGAACGTTTTCTGAAGCCGCTCGTCGAGGGACGGGCGCGCTCCGCCTTCTTCATGACCGAACCGGCTTCAGAGAATGGTGCGGGATCGGATCCCTCGATGATGCAGACAACCGCTGTCCCGGAGGGAAATCATTGGGTGATCAATGGGCGCAAGGCATTCATCACCGGCGCGCAAGGCGCGAAAATCGGCATCGTGATGGCCAAGTCGGAGGATGGCGCCTGCATGTTCCTCGTCGACCTGCCCGATCCGGCGATCCGTATCGATCGGGTGCCAAATACGATCGATAACTCGATGCCCGGAGGTCATGCGGTAATTACCATCGACAATCTGCGCGTGCCCGCTGATCAGATGCTTGGAAAAAGCGGGGAGGGATTCAAATATGCGCAGATACGCCTCAGCCCCGCGCGGCTCTCGCACTGCATGCGCTGGCTCGGCGCATGTACCCGGGCGCATGAGATTGCGGCCGACTATGCCAATCGCCGCCAGGCTTTCGGCAAGGCGCTGATCGATCATGAGGGCGTCGGCTTCATGCTCGCCGATAATGTGATCGACCTGAAGCAATCGGAATTGACCATTGACTGGTGCGCCGATGTGCTCGACTCGGGTTCACTCGGCACGACGGAAAGCTCGATGGCGAAGGTAGCCGTTTCGGAGGCGCTGATGCGGGTGGCCGACCGCTGCGTCCAGGTGATGGGAGGCACTGGCGTCACCGATGACACCATCGTCGAGCAGGTCTTTCGCGAGATCCGCGCATTCCGCATCTATGATGGCCCGACGGAGGTGCACAAATGGTCTCTCGCCAAGAAGATCAAGCGGGACTGGAGGGAAGCCAATTCATGACAGCCGTGCCGCCAATGGCCAATGCCGGCACCGCCCCGGTGCGGGAGGCGCTTCTTTTCGATGAACTGGCGCTCCACCGTTGGATGGAGGCGAATGTCCCCGGCTATTCCGGGCCGCTCGCGGTCGAACAGTTCAAGGGCGGCCAGTCCAATCCCACCTACAAGCTGATGACTCCCGGCCGCAGCTATGTGCTGCGGCGCAAACCGCCGGGACGCATATTGCAGGGCGCGCACGCGGTCGAGCGGGAGGCGAGGGTGCTCTCGGCCCTTGAGCGGACCGGCTTCCCGGTTCCCCATGTCCACGCCCTCTGCGTCGACGAGTCCGTCATCGGGACGTGGTTCTATGTCATGGACATGGTCGAGGGACGCAACTTCTGGGATGCGACATTCCCGGAAGTGCGGCGCGAAGATCGCCCCGCCTATTTCGACGCCATGAACGGGACGATCGCGCGGCTTCATCAGGTCGATTTTGAAGCGATTGGCCTTGGCGACTTCGGGAAGCCCGGCAATTATTTTGCTCGCCAGATCGGCCGCTGGTCGAGACAGTATCTGGAGGATGCCGATGCTGGCCGCGACCCCGACATGGACCGGCTGGTCGACTGGCTGCCCGCCAATATCCCGAAAGACGATGAGAGCTCGATCGTCCATGGCGACTTTCGTTGCGACAACATGATCTTCCATCCAACCGAGCCCAAGGTGGTCGCGGTCCTTGACTGGGAATTATCCACGCTAGGCCATCCCCTGGCTGATTTCGCCAATCACTCCATCATGTATCGTATGCCGCCGGATATTGTTGCGGGTCTGGCGGGGGCGGACCTCCCGGCGCTCGCAATTCCGTCGGAGGCCGATTATGTCGCCGCCTATTGCCGCCGCACTGGCCGGGCGTCCATTCCGGATTATGAGTTCTATATCGCCTTCAATTTCTTCCGCTTGGCCGCAATTTTTCATGGGATCAAGGGAAGGGTGATCCGGGGCACCGCCGCTTCGGCCCATGCCAAGGAGCGGGCCAAGGCCTTTCCTGCCCTGGCACGGCTGGCATGCGAAAGCGCGGGCTGCGCCTGAGCGAGCAAGCTCCTCCCCTGACCGCCTTCATCCATAATGCCGCTTGCAAGCTTTCCAGCCGCTCGATGCGGCGTGCCGCCAGCACCACTCGCGCGCCCGCGGCGGCCAGAGTCGTCGCGATGCTTTGACCAGTTTCTGGAGAAGCGCCAGTCACGAGCCCGGTGCGACCTGAAAGATCGAAATCAAATTCCTGCATCGCTGCTTCCGATCACCGGCGGGCGCCCTGCCCCCTGGCGGCCTCGATCCGTGCCTGCATTTCAGGTCCATGGCCTTCGCTGTGGTAGAGTTCCCAGGCGAGTCCCGCTGCTAGCGGAAGGCCATCCGTGTCGGCCATCAGCTTTTTCATCGCGCAGTTCGAACGGCGGCTGTTTGCAAGAATGTCGCCGACTAGCCGCTTCGTTTCGGCCTCCAGCTGGTCTGCGGGCACGCAAAGATTCGCAAGGCCCATAGCCAGTGCTTCTTCGCCGCTATAGGCGCGCGAGGTGAACATCATCTCCATCGCCTTGGCGCGGCCAACCCGCCGCTGCAGGCGCTGCGTCAGACCCCAAACCGGTACGAGGTCCCACTTTGCATGAGTGTCGGCGAATTTGGCATCCGCTGCTGCGATGATGATGTCGGCCGCAAGAACAAGCTCAAGCCCGCCGGTATAGCAATGGCCCTGCACCGCGGCCACAAGCGGGACGGGAAGGGTGGCGAGCCTTTCGATCACGCCGGCTTCCAAACGTTCGATCAGGCCTGCCTCAGCGCCGCTGGCAAGATCGTCAAGGTCGTGTCCGGCGCAGAAACTGCGGCCCGCGCCCTTGAGCAGTACACAAGCGATCTCGCCCATGTCGATCCGATCAAGCTGCGCAGCGATTTGCCGAAAGCTATCGGCGTTCAGGGCGTTCAGCTTGTCGGGACGGTTCAGGGTGAGCGTGCAAACCTTCCCGACCACATCGCAAACTATGATTTCAGCCATGCCATATGCCTCCGTCTCCCAAGCAAACCAATGTTAGACGAACTTACAGGCGTCGTCATGGATTACCCCGGGGCCGGGTTCCCTGATTGCTTCCGTCGAGGCCGTTCCCCACAAGCAGATGTTCCGGATAGAAATCCATCCAGCAACTCAGCCTGCTTCGGCTGGCCAACTGGTGCAGCCGATAAAGCGCTCGCGCAGCCAAGCGCATGAAGACGGGCTGGGCGGGCTCTATATCTCCGAAATGACGACCACGATCTTTCCGCTCGCCGTGCGCGACACGATCATGGCGATCGCATCGCCAGCTTCATCGAGAGAGAAACGGGCATGAATCGGCGGCCGGATAAGTCCGGCACGGTACATGTCCATGAGCTCTTCATTGTTCTGTCCGCTTGCCTCAGGTTCGCGCTCCGCAAACGCCCCGTAGAACACCCCGACGACAGAGCAGCCCTTCAGCAAAGGCAGGTTCAATGCTATCCGGGGAATGCCGGCCGGGAAGCCAATCACGAGAAAGCGTCCGTTCCACGCCATGGCACGCAATGCCGCTTCTGAATATTGGCCGCCGACGGCATCATAGACGACATCGGCCCCGCCGGGACCGCAGGCTTCTTTCAGCATCGCCGCAAGTGCCTTTGGATCGGCAATCTCCCGTGGATAGATAACGCCGCGATCCGCCCCATGGTTGAGGGCGATCCGGACTTTCTCCTCGCTGGATGCTGCGGCGATAACTTTTGCCCCCATGGCCTTCCCGAGTTCCACCGCCGCCAGGCCCACGCCCCCTGAGGCGCCGAGTATCAGGAGCGTTTCGCCCGGCCTCAGCATCGCGCGTTGTTTGAGCGCGTGATAGGAGGTGCCAAAGCCCATGATGAAGGCGGCGCCGTCCTCGAATGGCATGGCGTCGGGCATCCTGACGCAGTGGATGACATCGGCCACTGCCCGTTCAGCCATGCCGCCCCATTTGAGCATCGCGATGACGCGGTCTCCAATGGCGAAATTCGAGACATCAGGCCCAAGGGCAATGATCTCGCCCGCCACCTCCGCGCCAGGAGAGAAGGGGCGCTCGGGCTTATATTGATATTGGTCGGCAATGATCAGCGCATCGGGATAGTTGACCCCGCAAGCATGAACCTTGATCACGACCTGCCCTGCGCCGGGCGACGGATCGGGCGCTTCGCCAATGATGAGGTCCTGGGGACCTCCAGCCAAAAGGCTCAAAACGGCTTTCATACAATCCTTTCGCAACAGCCGCGGCAGCGGCGTCCATCACGCTCCCTCA
>DATEFI010000159.1:0-3375 GCA_035280705.1 Rhizorhapis sp.
GCATCATCGACTGGGTCGCCATGTCGGCGCCATAGCCTGAGGAAATCAAAAGGCCGCTCCAGCCGGTGGAGATCAGGAAGGTATAGCCCATGATCGCCCGGAACTGAGACCGCACGCTGCAATAGCGGATCCGGCACTTGCTGGTCGCGGGCGCCAGCAGGTGAACGGCGAATGCCGTGATGAGCTGCCAGGCAGCGAAAAAGAAAACAAGGGGAGCGGCAGGGCTATTGCGGTGAATGAACGCAATACAGATGGCGACGATGATGACGGGAGGACGCGTGCGGATTATCCCCTTTGCGACCTCCTTCACCTGCTCGGCACCGATCTCCGCCGATAGCGGATCATCGTCGACGTGATTTGCGACCAGATCATCCCAAAGACGACGGTATTTGGCTATCCGAGGGACCTGGTCCTGGTCTTTGCTCATAGATGCGACTTCTCCCCACCCACCATTGGGGGCGCCTTTCTGTTCGCTTTGGTACAATCGATATGGTTGATAAATGTTTACTGAAGGGGGACCCGACGCCGCCATGTTCGTCTCATTTCGCCGCATCGGATGCGAAGTAGGTCCAGGAGTGAAGGGCGGCATGGACAGCTTGTGAAAATTGGGGCAGAGGCGGGAGAATCGTTTAGGCCTAGCAATTCGGGGAAATAATGGAGTTCAGACAGACCGATCTTCCGGGCGTCGTGGAAGTCATACCCACAAAGTTCGGTGATGAGCGCGGCTATTTCTCGGAAATATTCCGGCTAGACCGGTTCACTTCAGAAGTGGCCGATGTGGCTTTCGTTCAGGAAAATCAGTCGTTGAGTGTCAAGGCCGGCACAATACGCGGATTGCATTTTCAGACCCGTCCCTTCGCGCAGGGGAAACTTGTTCGTTGTCTTGCCGGCGCCATTTTCGATGCCGCGGTCGATTTACGGATGGGTTCGGCCACCTTCGGTAAGTGGACGGCCGTTGAATTAACGGCGGAAAAAGGCAATCAGCTCTGGATACCTCCGGGCTTTGCCCACGGTTTTTGCACGCTGCTGCCCGACAGCGCCGTTTGTTATAAGGTCACGGCCTATTACAGCCAGGAGCATGATAAAGGCGTGGCTTGGGATGACAAGGACATCGGCGTCCGCTGGCCGGACATTGCTAATTCAGAGACGCTCTCCAACAAGGATAGGGCGCAGCCGCGCCTGGGCGATCTTCCGGCCCTTTTCACCTTTGGGGAGTGATTCATGCGGGTAATTGTAACGGGGGGCGCGGGTTTCATCGGGTCGGCGCTTGTCCGGCATCTGGTCCTCGAAAAGGGCTTTGATGTCCTCAATATCGACAAGCTTACCTATGCGGGCAATCTCGCGTCACTGAAGCTCGTGGATGGGCGCAATAACTACCAATTTCTCCAGGCGGACATATGCGATCGGCTTGCGGTGCAAAGGGCTGTGTCGGAGTTCAAGCCGGATCGTATCATGCACTTGGCGGCTGAAAGCCATGTGGATCGGTCCATCACTGGCGCGGCTGATTTCGTGCAGACCAACGTCATTGGCACCTTCACCTTGCTTGAGGCGGCCAGGGATTATTGGAATGGGCTTTCAGCGGAGGCGAAGGGGCGGTTTCGGTTCCTGCATGTCTCGACCGATGAGGTTTATGGTTCGCTTGGGAACGACGGGCTGTTTGAGGAAACAACGCCTTATGATCCAAGCTCGCCCTATTCAGCATCCAAGGCCTCGTCCGACCACCTCGCCAAGGCCTGGCAGCGGACCTATGGCCTGCCGGTAGTCGTTTCCAACTGTTCCAACAATTACGGGCCTTATCACTTCCCCGAAAAGCTGATTCCGCTCACCATCCTGAACGCGCTTTCCGGGCGGCCATTGCCGGTGTACGGCAAGGGCGAGAATGTCCGCGACTGGCTTTATGTCGAGGACCATGCCCGGGCGCTCGATCTGATTGCGGAGCGGGGACGCCTGGGAGAAACCTATAACGTCGGCGGCCGCAATGAGCGCCGTAACATCGACGTCGTGCGGCGGATATGCGAAACACTAGACCGGCTAGCACCTGCTGGAAATTCCTATGAGGAATTGATCGAATTTGTCACTGATCGTCCGGGGCACGATGCGCGCTATGCGATAGACGCGACAAAGCTGGAAACGGAATTGGGATGGCGGGCGCTCGAGAATTTCGAGACGGGTATCGAAAAGACCATCCAATGGTATCTGGACAATGAGTGGTGGTGGCGGCCGCTGCGGGAGCGCTATGATGGCGAGCGCTTGGGCGTTTTGCCTGAGATAAAGGCTGCGGAATGAAGATTGCCGTTACGGGCGCGCAGGGGCAGGTCGTGCAATCGCTGCTGGAGCGTGCGCAAGGCAAGATAGAAGTCGTGGCGCTTGGCAGGCCCCTCTTGGACCTGGCGGAGCCCTCCACGATATTGCCCGCGTTCGAAGCTGTAACTCCCGATCTCATCGTTTCGGCGGCAGCCTATACCGCCGTCGACCGTGCCGAGCAGGATATTGATGCGGCTTATGCAGTCAATGCCGCTGGCGCCGGCGCTGTTGCCCAGGCCGCCAGCGCCTTGGGTGTGCCTGTGATCCATTTATCGACTGACTATGTGTTCAATGGCCAAAAGAGGGGCCCCTATAGGGAAGACGATCCCACAGATCCTTTGGGTACATATGGGGCGTCAAAGCTTGCCGGTGAAAATGCTGTGCTGGCCGCATGCGCCAACAGCGTGATCTTGCGGACAGCATGGGTCTATAGTCCTTTTGGCAACAATTTCGTAAAGACGATGCTGCGCCTCGCCGGCCAACGGGAAGAGTTGGGAGTAGTTGCTGACCAGCTTGGAAATCCCACCAGTGCTCTGGACATCGCTGACGGAATTTTGGCGATAGCAACGAATTTGCTGACTGGAGACGCGCCAGCGCTTCGTGGCATATTCCATATGAGCGGGATGGGAGAGGCAAGTTGGGCGGAATTTGCCGCTGCTATCTTCGATGTTTCCAGCGCGCATGGCGGTCCGTCTGCCCGGGTGAAGCCGATCACTACCGCCGAATATCCGACGCCTGCACCCCGGCCAGCCAATTCGCGTCTCGATTGCGGCAAGCTGGAGCAGGCGCATGGGGTGCGATTGCCTGAATGGCGCGGATCGATGGAAGCGGTGGTAGCGAGGCTGCTCCGCGAACCGGCGTGACAAGAAGAAGGAAAATTCGATGAAGGGCATTATTCTGGCCGGCGGCAGCGGCACGCGGCTTTATCCGATCACTCTCGCTGTATCGAAGCAGCTGATGCCAGTCTATGACAAGCCCATGATCTATTACCCGCTCACCACATTGATGCTGGCGGGTATCCGGGAAGTGCTGGTGATCACCACGCCGCATGATGCCGATAATTTCCGTCAT
>DATEFI010000160.1:0-2741 GCA_035280705.1 Rhizorhapis sp.
AGGCGCAATCCGCCGATCCATGGACGAGCCGCGCCCGGCCGAGTTTCCTATATGTCATGTACGCGCTGCTGCTCTGGTCCATCCCGATGGGACTGATCGCAGCTTCGCGACCCGAAATGGCGGAGGCGATCGGCCGGGGAATGAACGCCTATTTGGCCGCTATCCCCGAGCCGCTCTATGCGCTCTTCGGCACGGGCTATCTGGGCTACACCGCCGCGCGGACCTGGGGCAAGGTGAAGGGGGTGGAGCGGTAGGGAATCGTCGCCCCTGCCGCCGCAGGGGCGACCGACATGAGCTATGATCGATGCACTTTGCCGCATGTTCCTACTCCGCAGGTCCGGGCAATGCCTCGACCTGCGGTTCCTTTGCCAGCGTATCGACGCCTTCGACCAATTCTATCTCGCGTGAACCGGCTTCTATGTTCATGTCCCGGAATTTGCGGCCGGTAACCAGTACACGGCCCTCAAAGCTGGACACGAAGCTGTTATAATGATTGACCGCGCTGTTGAGCCCGTTGCCGAGTTTCTTCAGATGGCCCGCAGCGACCGCCAACCGCTCGTAAAGTTCCTTGCCAAGCTGTCCGATCGCCTGGGCTTCCTCCGCCAGCTTCTCCTGCCGCCATACGCTGGCCACGGTACGGCAGATCGCCACCAGATTGGTCGGCGTCGCCAGCAGCACCCGGCGCTCAAAGGCCCATTCCCAAAGCATCTCGTCCTGCTCGAGTGCGGCCGACAGGAAATGCTCGCCGGGAATGTACATCACGACATAGTCCGCCGCCTTGCCGAAGCGCGCCCAATAATCCTTGGCGCCAAGCTGCTGGGCATGGTTGCGGATGGAAGCGGCATGAGCCTTCAGATGCGCGGCCCGCAACATGTCGTCCACCTCATGCGACGCGTCCAGATAGGCATTGAGCGAGCATTTGGCATCGATCACCAGCTCCCTGCCGCCGGGCAAGCTGACGATCACGTCGGGACGCAGGCGGCCATCGTCGGTATCGACCGACACCTCCGACCGGAAGTCGGCATGGGGGCTGAGCCCCGCCTGCTCCAGCACATTGCGCAAGGACTGCTCGCCCCATCGTCCGCGCGCCTTGGGGCTGGAGCGCAGGGCGTTGACCAGCCGGGCCGTTTCTTCCTTGACCTGTGTCTGCCCGGAGCGCACCTGATCGACGGCTTCGCGAAGGCCCGCATAGCTGTCGACCCGCTCCTTCTCGACGCGCTGAAGGCCCTCCTGATATTGTTTCAGCGTGCTTTCGACCGGCTGCAGCAGCGCGCGCAATTGCGCTTCGCTCTTTTCGCCCGCCTGATGAAAACGCTCATCAGCACGTTTAAGGAATTGTCCCTGCGCTTCGGCCATGACCTTTTGAGCGAGGTCGCTGAACTCCACCGAAAGCTGTTCCTTCATCCGCTGAAGCTGGTTGAGCTGCTCGCCGAGCGCCCGTTCCCGTTCCTGCGCCTGCGAGCGTTGCGATGCCAGTTCCCGCCGCGCATCCTCCCGTTCGCTGATTGCAGTGTCGAGCCGCGCCTGAAGTTCGCCCGCCATTTTCGCGCGCTCCGATGCTCCCGCCAGATCGCGAATGGCTGCATTGAACCTTTCGGCCAGCCCGTCGCGCTCCCGCCGCGCCTCACCGATCCCCCGGTTTCCCAATGTCCAGCCAATGGCGAGCCCGCCGAAAGCGGCAACAAGCGCGAATATCCACGGGAGAACGTCGGTCATAGCCACCTTGAATTGCAGAACGAAAGGGGAACCTAGCGGCTTTGCGGAAACATCTCAACCCGGCTCGTGGCGCGGAACATTATGGCGAGCGGCCCTTTGATCTGCAGACGGAGAGGAAAGAAAGGAGTTCTGCCATGTCCATCAGAAAAATGATCGGCCGCCATCCCAATGTACAGGGATCGGTCAATGAAGCGCTCGCCCTGGCCGTGCGGCACATGATGTTCTGTTCCGATATTTGTACCAGTTGCGCGGATGCCTGCGTTGCCGAGGATCGGGTGAAGGATCTTCGGCAGTGTATCCGCGTCTGCCTCGATTGTGCGGATGTCTGCGATATGGCGTTCAAGGTGGGGACGCGCCGCACCGGCTCGAACGAAAGGCTGCTCCGTTCCACGCTGGAACTGTGCATCCAGGCCTGCGAGCTCTGCGCCGAGGAATGCGAGAAGCATCAGGCAATGCATGCTCATTGTGCCAATTGCGCCGAGATGTGCCGGGAATGTGCAGAGGATTGCCGCAAGGCGGTGGCGAGCCTGTGATGCCCGTCTGCGATGCCGACGTGCTCCCGCTTTGCGGGAGCACCCGCCTTAAAGGAAAGAATCAGGCGGCCTTGGCGTTGTCCTTGCGCGCCTTGGTCAGCTTCTTGAGCAGCATGTCGCGTTTGAGGCGCGAGAGATGATCGATGAAGAGGATGCCTTCCAGATGATCCATCTCATGCTGCAGGCAGGTGGCGAGCAGGCCGCTTAGCTGTTCTTCATGAATGACGCCGTTGCGGTCCATCCAGCTTGCGCGGACGGTGGCGGGGCGTTCGACCTCCGCATATTGATCCGGGACCGACAGGCATCCTTCCTGATAGACGCTGTGTTCCTCCGATCCTTCCAGAACTTGCGGATTGATGAACACCATCGGATTGCGGATGGCTTCCCCGCTTTCCTGATCGGGCTCCTGCAGGTCGATCACCAGAACCCGCTTGGGGACGCCCACCTGAATTGCGGCAAGGCCGATGCCGGGGGCGTCGTACATGGTGTCGA
>DATEFI010000161.1:0-8256 GCA_035280705.1 Rhizorhapis sp.
GCCAGCAGGAGCCGGTGCGGAGGCAGCAGCTTCGCGCCGTGGCTCTGCAGGCAGCGGAGTCAGGCTGATGGAACGCAGCAACATTGCCGTAGGGCTGATCGGCGTCGGCAATTGCGCCAGTTCGCTGGTGCAGGGGCTCAATCATTATACCGATGGCGCCAACGATCTGGTGGGGCTCGGTCATTGGGACTTGGGCGGCTATCGTCCTTCCGATATCAGGATCGCGTCGGCCTGGGACATTGACCGGCGCAAGGTCGGCCGAGATGTGGCAGAAGCCATTTTTGCGCCGCCCAATTGTACCGCCCGCTTCTGCGATGCAGTGAGGCCGACCGGCGCGGTCGTCCAGATGGCGCCGGTGCTTGACGGCTATCCAGCGCACATGGCCGAGATGCCGGTGGACCGGAGATTTGAACCGGCCGAGGCGCCGGAACCTTCCCCGGACGATGTGATCCGCCAACTTCATGGCACCGGCACCGAGATGCTGGTCAACTATTTGCCGGTCGGCAGTCAGCGCGCCACGGAGTTCTTCGCCGAATGCGCGCTGAAAGCGGGGGTGGCCTTTGTGAATGCCATGCCGGTATTCATCGCCAGCAACGCCGCCTGGGCCAGGCGCTTCGCGGAAGCCGGAGTGCCGGTGATCGGCGACGACATCAAGGCGCAACTGGGCGCAACCATCGTGCACCGGGTGCTGACGGATCTCTTTGCCCGGCGCGGCGTGTCGTTGGACCGGACCTACCAGCTCAATACGGGCGGGAATACGGACTTCCTCAACATGCTCAATCGTACCCGCCTTACCTCCAAGAAAATATCCAAGACCGAAGCGGTTCAGTCGGTGGCGGCGCGGCGCCTGGAGGCCGGGAACATCCATATCGGCCCGTCCGACTATGTCGCCTGGCAGAATGACAACAAGGTCTGTTTTCTGCGGATGGAAGGACGGCTGTTTGGCGGCGTGCCGATGAATCTGGAGATGCGGCTGTCGGTGGAGGACAGTCCCAATTCGGCGGGCGTGGCCATCGACATGATCCGCTGCGCCAGGATTGCCCTCGACCGGGGGCTTTCAGGAGCGATCGAGGCCCCGGCCGCCATCTATTGCAAACACCCGCCGCGCCAGATGACCGACGACCGCGCGGCAGAGGCTCTGGACGCCTTCGTGAAGGAAGTGGTGCATTGAGACAAAGGCGGGCGCAGGCCCTTGCCTGGCCGGGAGCTGGCTGCCTCAGTCCCGGTTGACGAACTTCGAAAAGCGGCTTTCCTTGCCTTGCGAAGTTTCGTCCTGATGCAGGAAGGCGAGCCTGGAATCCTCGAAGATTTCGAAGAATTCGTCCCACTCGATCTCTTCCAGATCATCCTCCGGTTCCCCGAAGTCGATCCTGAGTACCCCGCCTTTGCGGCCCTTGGTGCGGATCACGGCGGGACGGCCGCCACGTTCTTCGGCCCATTGGCGGATTTCGTCATGGTCTGTGGTCTTGACTGCTTGAGTCATTGCAGGGCTCCTGATCGGGTTTTCGTCCAATGCTTAGAAATTTTCCCCTGAAGCCGCTCCAACATAGGTGAGAGCGGCAGCGCCGGAACTGAGGCTTTTCCTGGCCGTTTCACAAGAGGGGCATGAGGAGAGAAGATATGCTGCGTTGGGCCCTTATTTTCCTGATCGCGGGCGTTGTCCTGGCCGTGCTGGGCTTCGGCGGGATCGGCGGCGCATTTGTGGAAATCGCGAAGATCCTGTTCTTCGTCGCGATCGCCGTGTTCGTACTGCTGCTCATCATGGGCGCGCTGGCGGGCCGCAGGGCACCGTAGACGGCTCATCTCCATCGGGTGGAACATGGCTCTCCCAAGGCCGTTGGTTGGCTGAAGGAGAGAATATATGGCCGACAAAATTCGCAATCCGCGGGCGGATTCCGCCAAGGCTCATGATGACGCCGGCATCATAGATGAGGCCACCGAAGGTCCCTCCCAGTCGGGTATCTCCGGAGGCAATGTCGCTCGCCGCGTCGCCTCCCGTGACGAGGAAAAGCGGGCCACAGGCGATGCCGGTCTGACGCGGGTCCAGAAACGTGACAAGATCCAGCCCAACCCTGGCCGCCGAAGTGACCAGAGTGGTTTGTAGCTCTTGCTGATCCCCATCCGTTCGTGTCGAGCGAAGTCGAGACACGTTCGCGCCATTTCAACGTCCTTCGACTTCTCGGGGTGAACGGATCGAAAGAAGTGGTTTTGATCTCGTTGCTCAGAATATTTCGAACAGCCCTGCAGCGCCCATGCCGCCGCCCACGCACATGGTGACGACGGCGTAGCGGACGCCGCGCCGCTTTCCTTCGATCAACGCATGGCCGACCAGGCGCGCACCGGACATGCCATAGGGATGGCCGAGGGAGATGGCTCCGCCATTGACGTTGAGAATGTCGTTGGGAATGCCGAGCTTGTCCTGGCAGTAGAGCACTTGCACCGCAAACGCTTCATTGAGTTCCCAGAGGCCGATATCCTTCGTGCCGAGGCCGAATCGGTTCAGGAGCTTGGGAACGGCGAAAACCGGCCCGATACCCATTTCATCGGGTTCCGTTCCCGCCACTGCCATGCCCAGATAGCGTCCAAGCGGGGCAAGGCCACGCCTGGCGGCAAGCTCTGCCTCCATCACCACGCAGGCAGAGGCGCCGTCGCTTAGCTGGCTTGCGTTACCAGCCGTGATGAAGCCCTTTTCGCCAATGACCGGCTGGAGCGATGCAAGCCCGTCCAAAGTGGTGCCGGGGCGATTTCCCTCATCCTTGGCGATGGTGATGTCCTGCGCCGTGACTTCGCCCGTCTCCTTGTTGGCAACCGTCGTCTTGGTGGACACGGGAATGATTTCGTCGTCGAACTTGCCGCTTTCCTGAGCCGCCGCCGTCCGCTGTTGGGACTGGAGAGCATAAGCGTCCTGGCGTTCGCGGCTGATGCCATAGCGGTTGGCGACGACCTCGGCGGTCTGCAGCATGGGCATGTGCACCGTTGGCACCATGGCGAGCAGCTCTGGATCGGGCGCGATGCGGAGTTCCTTGGTCTGGACCAGCGATATGGATTCAACGCCGCCTGCGACGCATATGTCCATCCGGTCCACCATCACCTGTTTGGCGGCAATGGCGATCGCCATCAGCCCGGAAGCGCATTGCCGGTCGACCGACATGGCGGCGACCGTTGCGGGAAGCCCCGCCCGAAGCGCGGCGGTGCGCCCGATCGTCGTCTGAACGCCTTGCTGAAGCGCGGCGCCGATCACAACATCGTCGATTTCAGCCGGATCGACGCCCGCCCGTTCCACGGCTGCCCGAATCGCATGGGCCGCGAGGGTGGGCGAGGGCGTCGCGTTGAATGCGCCCTTATAGGCGCGGCCGATGGGCGTGCGGGCGGTAGAAACTATGACGGCGTCACGCATGATCCTGTCCTATCGCGCTATGGTTGCGGTTGGGCATACCCTATATTCGAAATGCGCCATTTGCAAATTCAGCCCGCCATGCCATTTCCGAACATTCCGAATGCAATGGTGGAAGCATAGATTTCCTTTGCCTTTGCAGGAGGAAGCCGTTTTGCCCAGGTTCGTCCGTCATAGGCTGAGTTCAGCATCGACAACACCATTTGTGCGGCGATCAGCGAGTCTACGGGACGGACTGTTCCTTCGGCGATGCCATCCATCATCATTCCGGCATAGCGGCGGGCAAGCCGGGTAGATTCCTCGAAAATCAGTGTCCGCAGCGCAGGCGGAAGCGATTGCCGCGCAGTGCCGTGCAGCAGCGGACTAGCATGGAAGAACTGTACTTCAAGCAGGGTGGAGATGGAGGAGGAAAGGTGCTGCCAATAGCTGCCCGCGCTTTCATCGGCTGCGTGCTGGGACCGGGCAATGATATCGAAGCTGCGCCGGAAGCAGGTGAGGACAAGATCGTCCTTCGCATCCAGATGATGATAGAAGCTGCCCTTGGTGACATTGAGTTCCGAGGCGATCCGCTCCACCGATGCCCCCCGGTAACCCCGGTCATTGATCAGCACGGTGGCGGCACGAAGGAAATTCTCGAGCGAATTTTTGGGGCCTGCCTCCGGGATCACCGCGTCGAGAGATATGGTATGGGGCTTCCAACCCTGTCCCGATGCAGCAATGCCATTTTCGAATATGTCGAATGTCCTGATCTTTACCCGTTCAAAATCCTCAATGTCATAGCGTTCCAGCCAGATCGGCAGCCAAAACATGTTCTCCAGCAGCACATTGGCGCGGGCGGTAAAGGCAGCTTGTTCCATTTCGTTGGCGGGCGGCCCGAAAAGAGCGCGCAGGCGCCTGAACATGGCGCGATACCTCTCCATTGTGGCCCGCTGGGTTTCCTCGTCCAGCGTGCGCAACTCCGACAGAACGGCGCAGGGAGTGGCTTCGCCCTTGCGGATATTGAGCAGGTCGTCGAAATTGGCGCTTACAAAGGCGCGAACCCGTTCCTTGGGGGTGTCGTGGGCCTCCACGTGCGCAATGAAGCTTTCCAGCCGCTCGATCGAACGATCATAGCAGGCGGCGGCGAGCAGTTCCTTGCGTTTGAAATAATAGGTGACGCTGGTGGTATTGAGGCCGACCTTCTGAGCCACGTCGGCGAAAGTCATCCCCTTCGCCCCGCGGTCGTTGATCAGGACCGACGCGGCCTCCAATATCCGTTCATATTTCGCTTGATAGCGGCTCGTCCGTTCGGCGTCCGCGATCATCCCCTCTGACATTTTCATCCGCCAAACCTAACAGGTCCTGCCGGGTCAGTCACCCCGCCGCCAGTTCGTTCGCGCTTTACCGAATATTGGGTATGGAGTAAGTCTAGGTGACTGGAAATATGGGCCAAGCTGCCGCCGTTCCCCCGGGAAGGGACGCGCCATTACGTCAATTTGCGCCGGCCGCCGGACCATTGAGGGCTCGAATCATTACAGATGAGCCGGGTGCAGCGGCGAACTCAACGGGAGAACAATATGTCTGTCATCTCCTTCCGGAAACAGGACGGAATCCTGATCGTCACGTCCAATAATCCCCCCGTCAACGCTTTGAGCGCTCCGGTCCGGCAGGGATTGATGGAAGCCATGGCAGAAGCAGCGCGGGACGATGCGGTAAAAGCGGTCGTGATCCGTTGCGACGGCTCGACCTTCTTCGCTGGAGCCGATCTCACCGAATTTACCAAGCCGCCCATCGAGCCGCTGCTGCCCGCTGTGGTCGAGGCGATAGAGGCTTGCCCGAAACCCGTGGTGGCGGCGGTCCACGGAACAGCCCTGGGCGGCGGTTGCGAGATCGCCATCGGCTGTCATTACCGGATCGCGGTTCCCTCAGCGGTTTTCGGGGCCCCCGAGGTGAAGCTGGGCTTGTCCCCCGGGGCAAGCGGAACGCAGCGCCTGCCCCGGCTGATCGGCGTGGAGGCCGCGCTGGAGATGACGGCGAAGGGGGAGAATGTTCCGGCGCGAAAGGCGCGGGAGATCGGCCTGGTGGATCGCATCTCGGGCGAGGGGACTCTGACGGAGGAAGCCATCGCCTTTGCCAGGGAAGTCGCCAACATGCGGCCGATTCCGCGCACCAGCGAAAAGCCTGTCGGCGCTGATCCGGCCATTTTCGATGCCTTTAGGCAGGCCAACGCCAAGCGGTTCAAGGGGCTGGAAGCCCCGGAGGAGATCATCCGCTGCATTGAGGCCGCAACCAGGCTGCCCTTCGCCGAAGGGCTGGAACGCGAACGTCAGGGGTTCATCAAGCTATTCTTCAGCCCTCAATCGGCGGCGCAGCGGCACATCTTCTTCGCGCAGCGCAAGGCATCCCATATTGAGGGCATTGCGGAGGATGTGAAGCCGCGTGAGATCCGCAAGGCGGGCGTCATCGGTGCAGGAACCATGGGCGGCGGCATTTCAATGAATTTCCTGTCCGCGGGCATCCCTGTCACGATCGTCGAGCAGCAGGCCGAGGCGCTGGAGCGCGGCATCGGGGTGGTTCGGAAGAATTATGAGGCAAGCGCCGCCAAGGGCCGCATGACCGCCAGCCAGGTGGAGACGGCAATGGGCTTGCTGACACCGACGCTCGAGCTGGAGGATCTCGCCGACTGCGACCTTATCATTGAAGCCGTTTTCGAGAATATGGAGGTCAAGAAGGAGGTGTTCCGGCGGCTGGATGGCATCGCCAAGCCAGGCGCGATCCTTGCCTCCAACACCAGCTATCTCAGTATCGACGAGATTGCTGGCGTGACGGGCAGGCCGCAGGACGTGCTCGGCCTTCATTTCTTCTCTCCGGCCAATATCATGAAGCTGCTGGAGGTGGTGCGCGGGGCAAAGACGGCTGACGACGTGCTCGTGACGGCCATGGCGGTGGCCAAGACGATCGGAAAGACCGCCGTGGTTGCGCGGGTCTGTTACGGCTTCATTGGCAACCGGATGCTGCTCCCGAGGCAGATCGAGGCTGAAAAGCTGCTGATCGAGGGGGCGACGCCGGAGCAGGTCGACCGGGTACATGTCGAGTTCGGCATGCCGATGGGGCCCTTTCAGATGGCCGATCTGGCAGGGACCGACATTGGCTGGCACCGCGACCCCAGGCGCATCGAGAATATCCGCGACGCCCTTTGCGCCGAAAATCGTCTGGGGCAGAAGGCGAAGGCGGGCTTCTATGATTATGATGAGAATCGGAATCCGAGCCCTTCGGCTCAAGTAATTGAAATCATTGAGAAATTCATGTCGAAGGGCGGGGTGGAGCGGCGGGACATATCCGACGAGGAGATCGTGCAGCGCACACTTTATCGCATCGTTAATGAGGGCGCGCTCATCCTTGAGGAAGGGATTGCGCAACGGGCTTCCGACATCGATGTCATATGGGTGTTCGGCTATGGCTGGCCCGTCTATCGGGGCGGCCCCATGTTCTGGTGCGATCTTGAAGGAGCAAAAAAGATCGTCGAGGGCCTTGAACGGCAGCGGGACAAGTTCGGGCCGGCTTTCAAGCTCTCAGCGCTGCTGAGGGAGAAAGCGGAGACGGGTGGCCGCTTCAATAGCTGAAGTCAGTCCGCTTCCACCATTTCCGATGCCGCCGTTGAGATGCCAAGGCCCGGAAGGCCAATGGACCGCTTTCCTGCGAAATCGATGCGGGTGACGATCAGTCCCTGCGTTTCCATGAAGGCAAGCAACCTGCGGACACGGCCCGAGGAGCGGGTGCCGTAGATCTCCGCGAGCGCATCGTCGGGCGGGCAGGGCGCCCCATCAAGCGCGGCGCGGGCGATGAGCAGGAATGGCGCCAGCATATCCTCGGGCAGGCTCGCCCCGATCCCCATGACGGGACCGAGCCGCTCTTCGCCTTCGTCGAAAAATCCGGCGCGGGCCATGGCGAGGCGGCGGCGAAAGACGGGCAGGTCGAGCGCCGCGCCCAACAGGCGATGCATCCGGCAGCGGACCTGAAAATCCTGGAAGAGCACCGGCGCCGGGCGATAGGCGCAATCGGGGTCCGCGACCATTTCCCGAAGGACGGCAACGATGACCGCCTCTCTCTCCCCGTCTGTCGGTGGCGGAGGGGCCTTGGGCCCGGTGGCGGGTTGGCTGAGGTCGGGCCCGGCGATTGTGCGGATCAGGTCCTCGGCAGCGACGGGAGCGGGCTTGGGATCGGGCGGCGGCGGCTGATCTTCGCCAGAGGGCGCGAAGAGCAGGCCCTGCAGGTCCTGGGGCTCATTGCTGGGCAAGGGGAGGAGCGAGTGACCACCGCTGCGGGCGGCAGTCTCCACCGCCCCGATCTTCACCGCTACCGGCCGGCGGCAGATGGCAGGCCCCAAGGCGAGGAAACGGCCACGCTCTAGGTCGCGAATGGTCTCTGCCTGCCGCCGCTCCATGCCAAGGAGGTCGGCCGCGCGGGCCATGTCGATGTCAAGGAAGGTCCGGCCCATCAGGAAATTGGAGGCCTCGGCCGCGACATTCTTGGCGAGCTTGGCAAGGCGCTGGGTGGCGATCACCCCGGCAAGTCCGCGTTTACGGCCCCGGCACATGAGGTTGGTCATGGCGCCCAATGAGGCGCGGCGGGTTTCGTCGGATACATCGCCAGCGGCAGCCGGGGCGAACATCTGCGCCTCATCGACGACGACAAGCGCCGGATACCAATGATCGCGCGGCGCATCGAAAAGGGCATTGAGAAAAGCCGCGGCGCAGCGCATCTGCGATTCAAGCTCAAGGGATTCGAGATTGAGCACCACCGAGGCACGATGTTCGCGGATACGGACGGCGATGCGGGCAATCTCCCGCTCATTATAATCACCGGCTTCCACCACCGCATGG
>DATEFI010000162.1:0-2951 GCA_035280705.1 Rhizorhapis sp.
GGGGTTTCCATGAGAATATGTCGGTAATAGGCGCCATCAGCCCCGGTTCCTGCGGGTCGCTCTACGGTGCCCGTGCCCAGTCCGGTTGTGGGAATACTGGGATCGGTAACGACGCTATAGCCCAATTCTTCAAGCCGCGCAATACGTTCCGGTTTGGCGATTGCAAAACGGCGCGTGTAGCCTTTTCTCTGCGGCGCTTTCAACTTGAGCGCGGCCTCGCCAACCTTCGCGCGTCTGCGGCGTTGCGTGGCGGGGACGGGGCTTTCCTCCGTCGCTACTTGGGTTTCTTCTGGCTGTGCGGGCTGACGGCCACGGCGGCGCTGGAATGGCGGCTGATAGTCATCGGTCATCGACGTGCATCCTTCTTGAGTTCGGCCCATGCGTCCTTGGTGAACTGTTCCTTGGTCACGGGGATCCCCATCTTTTCGAACCGCTTGAACTGCTCCTTGGCTTCAGAGGGGAGATTGTCGAAAGTCTCCGCGCCCCGTGTGTTGCGGTTGGCCGGAACGCCTTCAACAGCGCTGCGCTTTTTCGTGGGAGCCTCGAACTTGTGCGGAAATTCCTTCTTCACGCGGGAGGTGATTTCCTCCATGAACTCCGCAAATTCCTCAGGATCACTCTGCCCATTAAAGCCGCCCGCAACCAATTTGTCGGCGATCTTGTCAGCAACGGCACTCATGGCCTCGTCAGTGCCGTACCAGTCGTTTTCACGATGCCATTTGCGGTAGACGCGCTGCATTTCAGGATCGACCTGCTGCTTTTCAGGCTCCTTCCCTGCCTTCATGTCCTTGTTGAGTTGTTCAAGTTCTTCCGTGGCGGCATCGAATGCGTCTTCATCAGCAAGAGCAACTGCGGCGCGCTGCTTTTCGCGGAGGTCTTTGACGGCCCGCTCATAGGCGCGCTGCTCGACCTTGGAGAAATAGTCCTTGGACTCATTGAGCGTCTTCTCAACGCTCCTATAGCGCCTGTCAGCCTGGTCGAGACGGCGCTTCAGAACCTTGATCTGCGCCTTCAAAAGCGGGGAGGCGGCCTTGTCCTCATCAAGAAAGTCCTTCCAGTCCTGCCATTGGTCGGGGTCGCCCTTATATTCATCCTTCGGCTTCCACCCGAGGCGACGGGCATAGTCCTCACTATGTTCAGGCTCGGATTGGCCTTCGCCCTGCGTTTCGGTCTCAAGATCGGCGTCCTGATCTTCCGTCTCTTCGGTGAAGTCCTGTTCTAGCTGCGTTGCCATGGTCATTCCTCCAGCCCTGCGATGATGTCGTCCTCGCGAACGATCCGGTATTCCTTGCCGTCCTTGCCTTTGATCAGCGTCCCGGCGTACTGGACGATCAGCACGCGATCACCAGCCTTGGGCTTCTCAACCCACTGGACGAAACAGGACTTGCCCACGGCCACCAGCGTGGCTTTCTGCGTGTGGTACTTCTGCTTGTCTTGCGTGGTTTCGGGGATGATGATCCCGCCCTTGGTGACACTCTCCACAGGATCTGGGAAAACCAGCGCCACCAAATCGAGCGGGGTGATCCCGCTTTCGTTCGGGTAATACCCATCACAGCCGTCTTTAGCGGGATGAACAACATGCCCATTCTCGCAATCCGGCTTTCCACAATATTCAACCGCGACCGTCATTTTCTTCCTCACTCAATTCCACGCCAAACACATGCGCCACGACATCAGGCGACAAGTCCTGCATCTGGCTGCATAGCCATGCCTCCATCTGGTCCTCCGGCCTCAGCGGGCGGCCCCATGCCCATGCCTCCATCAGGTTCGACCGGCGGCGGCCCAGATATTCCAGGTATGCCTTGGTTCCCGGGTGGTCCCACCATCGGCTGAACTGGTCCTTGTCCATCAGTCGGTTGGGATGCTGCATTTGGTTCTGCTCCTTCGACAAATTCACGAGCGGCCGTCATCGCCGCAGAGGCAAGGCTGGCGGCGTCAGTCATCAGCCCCATCTCAACCATTGATTTTGCTGCTGTTGCGAGAGATGAAGCGCTTGCGGCGTCCTTGGCCCTGATCTCGGCCATGGCTTTGGCGTGGTCGTCCGCCTGTTTCTCAACCGCCACAATGACTTCGGGCGGCGGTCCGGGCGGCTCCTGCTTGAACAGTTCGGCGTAATCCGGGATTCCGGCCGCCTCCAGATAGCGTTCGGTGATCTTCCTGGGGTCAAGCAGCGGGTTGCCCGACTGCGCCATGAGAATTTCAGCCCGCGCCAGCTTCTGTGCATCGCTCGCCATGGAGGGGTCTGACACAGGCACCACGTCAAGATCGCGGTCCTGATAGTCCATGCGCCCGACCATCTGCGGATCGTCGTTCAGTGCAAAATAGGTCTGCTCGTCCAGAAAGTCCCGGTTGAGTTTGAACAAGATGCGAAGCTCTTCACCAAAGGCCCGGTGAATGCGCTTGAAGATACCAGTCATCACCTTCATGCCCTGCTCGATACGGGCAAGCGTGGTGGTTGCTGGGGTATTCGCTGGAGCCTCCGCGCCAGTCATGATGTCCTGAACCGAGGTAATACCCTTGGCTGCGTCGATCAGCATGCCCAAGAGATTGAACAGCACGGCAGAAGGGCCAGGGAGATTGAGCGGTACGATATTCTCCCGGAGCGTCCCTCCGGTCACATCGATGCGCTTCCACTCGCCCGGTGTAAAAGGCTTCATGCCGCCCTTCATGTTGATGCCGGAGCCAAGGAAGCCGCCCTGCGTGTTCGCCAGCGTGCCAGCATCGAGCATCTGGTTTATCGAAGCATCGATTGCCCCAGACAAATCCTCCAGCAGTGTGCCGAAGCCAAGGTCATAGAACGACCCATCAGGAGCTGGGATAAATCCGTATTTGGTGAAGTAGCGGCGGCGCTCGATACGCACCACATCACCACTTGCATTGACCAGAACGTCATCCAGATCAAAGCACGGCATGATCCGCGCCACATCGCCCCTGCGGGTCAGGGTGACGAT
>DATEFI010000163.1:0-2269 GCA_035280705.1 Rhizorhapis sp.
ATTGGCCGGGCAACTCTCATTGGCGGCGCTCATCGGCGCCCGCCACTATGGGGCCCGGCGCGAAGGAGATCAGGATGGCGACGATAATCACTGCAACGCTCAAGGACCGCTATGCCGCCTTGCAGGCGGAACGGGAACGGAGTTGGCCCCCCGCCCAGCTGGAGGGCAATGCCCGGCAGCGCCGCCAGTTGGTCGAGCGGTTCGACCCGGTGGCGGTGGCACAGCCGGGCACGGTCCTGCCACCCCTGTCCTTCGCCGAAGTCGATGGCGGGACGTTGACGCTGGACGAACTCACGGCCGAGGGGGCGGTGCTGTTCGTCTTCTTCCGTTTCGCGGGGTGCCCGGCCTGCAATATTGCCTTGCCTTATTATGCCGAGACGCTTTTCCCCGGCCTTCAGGAAGGGGGCATAAGGCTCGTCGCGCTGAGCCCGCAACTGCCGCATCTTCTGCGCGACATCAAGCAGCGCCATGACCTGCCCTATCCCGTGGCGACCGATGCGGACAATCAGTTTGCGCGCCTGTTGCATATCGTATTCCAGCCCGATCATCGCCCATCGCCCCCGCCGTCCGGCTGGATTGGCGAGGTAACCGGCACCCAGAGCTGGGAATTGCCTCAGCCTGCCTTGTTGCTGGTCGGCGCAGGGCGCGTTGTGCGCTGGTTGCAGGTCAGTCCCGACTGGCTCGACCGGCCTGAATCCGACGTCATCCTGCACCAAGTCGACCGCCATCGCGGCTGACGGGCACAGCGCCAAATTCTCGCTACGTTCCATCAAGGCCGGGCTGCTATTCGCCAGACCGATCCATTGTCTTGCCTTGATAAAGGGATGGCTTCGGCAAGGCTATGGCAGTTTCTGATAAGAGACATTCCCCATAACGACCGCGCGCGATATCAACAAATATCATCAGTATATAATGTTCGCATGATATTAGAGGATATGTACTGCGGACAAGTTATTCTGAATTGATCCGGCAGGGCAAATCCTGTCCCCTTCGCTTACCCGATGGCGCCGGACGGCTACCAATCGACCCTTCCTGACATAGCGATTTCGGCATGGCGGACGGCATGAATTGCCGCCGGAGCCGCGCGCACAAATGGGATCATCACGGTCCGCAAAGGGGAAACATGTCCATCTTGTCCAAGGCGAGTCATTTTCTGTTCACGGTGACGCTGCCCGTCCTATGGGCGGCACCGTCCCTCGCCCAACCCGGTGCGGGCGGGCAGGTTACGCCTTCCACACCGGCCGACGCCGCGGCGGAAGGCAGCGCCATCGTCGTCACCGGCAATCGCGGCGGCAGGGCCCGTACGGTTGCCGACAGCCCGGTGCCGATCGACGTCATCGGCGCGGATCAGTTGCGCACAGCGCCCGCGACGGGACTGAAGGATGTGCTGGGATCACTGATCCCGTCATTCAGTCAGCCTGCCCAGGGCGGCGGCGGCACGTCCGCCAGCGTGCGGCCCTTCGCCATTCGGGGATTGTCAGGTGACTATCTGCTGGTGCTCGTCAACGGCAAGCGGCGGCACACCACCTCGCTCATCAACAATCTGTCGCGGATTTCGGGCGGTAGTTCGCCGGTGGATATCGACCTTATTCCCACCAATGCGATAGGCCAGCTGGAACTGCTGCGCGATGGTGCGGCCGCGCAATATGGATCGGACGCCATTTCCGGTGTGCTGAACATCATTCTCGACAGCGCGCCGCAAGGCGGCCGGTTCGAGGCGCAGGCAGGGCAGAGTTGGAAGGGCGATGGCGAACTGCTCCAGCAATCGCTCAGCTGGGGCACGGCGATCGGCGATGGCGGCTTCCTGCGCATCAGCTCAGAGGCGAAGTTGCATGAACCGGCAATCCGCGCCCGCAAGGTGGATGGCAATATCTATCCTCTGCTGGCTGACGGCTCGCCCGATCCAAGGGAAGCGACACACAGCCGCATCGTGCAGGGCGGCTATGGCCGGTCCAACCGGGACATCATCGTCAACACCGCGCTCGATGCCGAATTGCCGCTCAGCGATACGGTCGATCTCTATGGTTTCGGGACCTACAGCTATCGCAACATCAAGGATGCGCGTGGCGGATTCATGCCCAGCGACCCGTCCTCTCTGCCGGAAATCTATCCCAATGGCTTTCAGGCCTATCGCCGGATCTGGGAAAATGACTTCCAGTTCACGGCCGGATTGCGGGGGACATGGGGCAATTGGGAATGGGATCTCAGTTCCAGCTATGGCAAGGACAATGTGAAGCTGGGTGCGGAAGGCACGCTCAATCCTTCGCTC
>DATEFI010000164.1:0-4043 GCA_035280705.1 Rhizorhapis sp.
TGGAGGCGATGATCGCCAATGGCAGTTTCCGCGAGGACCTTTATTACCGGTTGGCGGAGATCGTGATCCGCATTCCTGCATTGGCCGAGCGGCCGGGAGACGCGGTGCTGCTGGCCAAGCATTTCCTGACGCGCTTTGCCAATGACATGAACCCGCAGGTGAAGGGACTTGCGCCCGACGCGCTGGCGGCGATCGATGCCTGGGCCTGGCCCGGCAATGTGCGCGAACTGGAGAACCGGATGAAGCGCGCCGTCATCATGTCGGAGGGCAAGCTGGTGACGGCGGGCGACCTTGACCTCGACGGCATGGGGGAGGACGAGCCGGACGTCATCAATCTGAAGACCGTGCGGGAGATGGCGGACCGCAAGGCCATCCGCCGGGCGATTGCACGCACGCAGGGCAATATTTCGGGCGCCGCCAAGATGCTGGGGATCAGCCGGCCGACGCTTTATGACCTGCTGAAACAATATGAGATGCAGGGGTGAAGGGAGTTCGCCAGTGTTCGTCATTCCCGCGAAGGCGGGAATCCATCTCCCAGCGCTGGCCGGGTCAGGAGATGGATACCGGCCTTCGCGGGGATGACGGGCTTTGTTCACGTGCAGGCGTTCAAAACGGCGCACGCATTCAATGAATCTTCGCGCGAAATATTGGATTTCCGGCGTCCTCCTGTGCCTTTCGCTCGGCTTTCCGGCCTATGCTTTGCTCGCTGGCGGCAAGGAGGATGCGCGTTCGGCCTATGACCGCGGTGCTGCGGCGCTGCGCAAGGGCGATGCGCGGACGGCACGGATCGAATTTTTGAATGCGGTGAAGGCCGATCCGCAATGGGGCAGCGCCAGGCTGATGCAGGCGCAGGCGGCGCTGGCGCTGGGCGATGGACTGACGGCCGGGGCGGAGATCGGGCGCGCCCGGGAAATGGGCGTGGCGATGCCGCTCACCCGGCACCTGATGGCGCAGGCTCTGCTGCTGCAGGGGCGGGCCGAGGAGGCGTTGTACGAAGCGCAGGCTGGCGATGCGGACCCCCGTTACCGGGCAGAGACCGAGCGCGTGAAGGGGCGCGCTTATCAGGCTTTGGGTCAGATGGACCTGGCGGGCGAGGCATTCGGGCGGATGCTGAAGCTGGCGCCAGCGGGAAGCCGGGGCTGGGCGGACTTTGCGCGCCTCCGTTTGGCCCTGGGCGACAGGGGCGGCGCGCTTGTGGCCGCTGACAAGGCAGCGCGGATCGATCCCCGCAATGCCGATGCGATCCTGCTGAGGGGCACGCTGGTGCGCGACCAATATGGTCTGCGCGCCGCTATTCCCTGGTTTCGCAAGGCGCTCGCGCTTGATCCCAATAATGTGCCGGTTCTACTCGAATATGCGGCTACGGTGGCTGAACTCGGGCGGGCGAAGTGGATGCTGGCGCTGACCCGCAAGGCGCTGTCGCTCGAGCCCGGCAATCCCAGGGCTTACTATATGCAGGCAGCGATGGCGGCGCGGGCGGGGAACTATGACCTGGCGCGCAAGCTGTTGCAGAGGACGCAAGGGGCGCTCGACGATGTTCCCGCCGTCATGCTGCTGTCCGGTGTACTGCAATTCGAGGATGGCAATTATATGCTGGCGGCTCAGCGCTTCGAGCGGCTGGTCGAGCGCCAGCCATTCAATATGACCGCGCGGCAATTGCTGGGATCTGCCCAATATCGCGCCGGAGCCCATGTCGCCGCGGCCCAGACCATGCGGCCCCTGATCGAACGGGGCGATGCCGACAGCTACAGCCTGACGCTCGCCGCCAGGGTGAACGAGGCGCTGGGCGATAAGGCGCTGGTGGCGGAACTGCTCGATCGGGCGTCGCTTCCCGTCAGGGGCGATGCAAAGGTCTTTGCGGGCGCTGGCAACCCGGTACTGCGGGCGGGAGAAGCAATGAGGGCGCCCAATTCCGCGCCCGCCGTCATTCCCTATATTCGTGCGCTGCTGGAGGCTGGACAGGTAGAGGCTGCCATTGTTCGCGCGGCGAAGTTCGCGGAAACCAACGCGAATGTCCCGGCAGCCCATTTGCTCCAGGGCGACGCCTTGTCAACTGCCGGGAAATATGAGGAGGCGATCGGAGCCTATCGCAAAGCCGCCAATCTGGTTTTCGACGAGCCCACCGCCCTGCGTCTGGTTGATGCCTATCAGCGCGCGGGCAAGGCGCGGGCGGCGACGGAGGTGCTCAATCTCTATCTCAGCCAGAATCCGCTCAGCATAGACGCCAACAGGATCGCGGCTTCGGCGCATCTCGAGGCAGGGAATTGGGATGAAGCCATGACGCTGCTGGAAGCGCTGCGCCGCCGGATCGGCAATGAGGATCCCTTGCTGCTGGCCAATCTTGCCTGGGCGAAACTCGAAAAGGGCCAGAAGGCCATGGCCCTGTCGCTCGCGCGGCGGGCCTATGCCCTGCAACCGTCGAGCCCTGTCACAAGCGACGTCTATGGCTGGACGCGGTTCAAAATGGAGGGGCCGAGCCGCGCCAGCATCGACCTGCTTGAAAAGGCGGTGGCGATTTCGCCGCAGCATCCCTTGCTGAACCTGCATCTGGGCCAAGTTTATGCCCGTGCGGGGATGAAAGGCCAGGCGCGGAGAGCGCTGCTGATTGCTGCGGGAACGGAGGAGTTTTCACAGAACGGCCGGGCGAAGGCGTTGTTGAGGGGGTTGTGAAGGCGGTTACCTCATTCTCCCGGCGTCAGTTTCAGCAACCGGCCGCCGGAGCCGTCTTCGAGCAGCCAGATGGCTCCGTCCGGGCCTTGTTCGACTTCCCTGATCCGGTTGTCCATTTCCCACTGATCTGCCTTGCGGGCCTTCTCGCCATCCAGCGCCACACGGACAAGCGCCTCGCCGGATAGCGCGCCGAGAAAGAGCGAGCCTTTCCATTGCGGGAAGAGGCCGCCCGAATAAATCATCAGGCCTGCCGGAGAAATGGAGGGATTCCACCAGACCTTCGGCGCTTCAAATTCAGGGCGGGCCGGGTGATCGGGAATGGGCTCGCCGCTATAATGATCTCCGTTGGAGACGATGGGATAGCCGTAATTGGCGCCCTTTTTGACAAGGTTGACCTCGTCCCCGCCTCTGGGCCCCATTTCCTGTTCCCACAAGCGGCCATCCGCGTCGAAGGCAAGGCCCAATATGTTGCGGTGGCCAAGGGACCATATCTGTGCCGTTACTCCGCCCCTTGCGGCAAAGGGATTGTCCGGTGGCACCGAGCCGTCGGGCCGCAGGCGGACGATCTTGCCGAGATTGGCCTTCATGTCCTGCGCGGGGGTGAATTGCTGCCGTTCGCCAGACCCGATGAACATATATTGGCCGTCGGGCGAAAAGACGATGCGCTGCGAGAAATGGCCGTCACCTTCGACCTTGGGACTTTGCCGCCAGACGATATGAAGGCCGTCCAGCCGGGCTTTTCCTTGAGCCTCCATCAGCTTCGCCCGCGCCACAACCGCGCCTGAAGTGCCATTGTCTCCCGCTTCCACCCAACTGAGATAAATCGTCCTGTCGCTGGCATAGCCGGGGCCAAGCACCACATCGCCAAAACCCCCTTGCCCCTGATCGACCACCTCTGGAACGCCAGCGACATCGATGGTGGCGCGGCTGGAAGGCGAGAAGATCTTCAGCGCCCCTTTCTTTTCCGTGACCAGCAGCCGCCCATCGGGCAGGAAGGTCATCGCCCAGGGTTCGTCGAATGTCCCGAAGCTTTCCATCGCAAAGGGGTGCTGCGGGTTGCTTGTGCTCCTTCTTTCCTCCGCGCCGTTGCTGCAGGCGAGGAGGATCAGGGGAAGGGTAAGCAGGAGGGGAAATTTTGGCATGCGGTCATGATCCAGATGTTTGCAAATGGCCGGTGTTGAGTTTGGGCTGCCTTTTTTGCAATAATCGAAAAGCCCCCGCTTTGTTGCAAGCCTTGCCGATCACAGTGCTGCACAAGACTTGCGGTATGTTGAAGTTGAGGCTATAGGCCACAACATCTCTCGACATCGTCAAACATGTTGGGGCTGGCGCCGGAAGGGGCCGGCGGAAAAGGCGCATGTGTTGAACTGGAG
>DATEFI010000165.1:0-3400 GCA_035280705.1 Rhizorhapis sp.
ATGAAGCCGCGCAGGCTGTCGAGCTCGATCAGCTTGCCCATGGTCGGGCGGTTTTCGGCCATGTTCGCTGTGTCTCCCTGAACTGGCGGGGAGGTTAGCGAAACGCTTCACAAGGCTTCAACTATGTCCTTGTCATAGAACCTGAAATTGGCACCCTTGACGGTCGGGGCGAGGCAGGGTTGCGGTGGACAAGCTCTACAAGGCCTTGTCGTAAATCTGGTAAACCTTGTTCACCTTGCTATCGATCGCTTCCGCAATCGCATTCATCCCCTGATTGTCGTCGAGGATCCATCCGATTTCGCCACGGCTTGCACCAAAGCGGCTGATGGAATCGCGGCGGATATATTCGATCATCATGAAAGCAAGCTGGCTTGCAAGGCGCGAAGCCTGCAGTCGCTTGACGACGCCCATCAGCGGCACGCGCATGGTTCGCACCTTGGGCGCACGCAGCCACCAGAGGAGCTTTGCCCAGCCGAAGGGGAAGAGGGCGCCGTTGAGCGGCTTGATCGCCTCATTGAGGTCAGGCAGCGTCATCATGAAGGCGACCGGCTCCCCTTCGACCTCAGCGATACGGATGAGATCGTTGAAGACGATGGGCTTCAGCTTCTTGCCTGCATAGGCGATTTCCGCGTCGGTCAGGGGCACGAAGCCCCAATTGTCCGACCAGGCATCATTGAGGATGCCAAGGATGATCGCCGCTTCCTCATCGAAACGCTTCTTGTCGACGCGGCGGATTTTTAAGCGCGGGCTTTTCTCTCCCGACTGAACGATACGTTCGATGAGGGGCGGAAAACCGCGGGTGATGTCCAGCTCGTAGGTCTTGAGCTGTTTGACCGGGCGGTAGCCCGCAGCTTCCACCCAGGCTTCATAGTCCGGGCGGTTATGGCCCATCATCACCGTAGGCGCATGATCATGGCCCTGGATGAGAAGGCCGGGCTCGTCCCAGATCGAGATGCTCAGCGGGCCGAGGGAACGGATCATGCCCTTGGAACGCAGCCAATCCTCAGCGGCGGCGATGAGGGCCTTCGCGCTCTCTGCGTCCTTCGCCTCCAGCAGGCCCCAATTGCCGGTGCCGGGGCCCATGCCCTGTTCCGCCGGCATTTTGAGCGCGAGATGGTCGATATGGGCGGAGATGCGGCCAGTGATCCCGTCTCCGCGGCGGGCGAGGAAATATTGCGCCTCGCCATGCTCGAACCAGGGATTCTTGCCCGGCGTCAGGAGGGCATACACCTCATCCTTGAGCGGCGGGACCCAATGGGGATCATCGGCGTAAATGGCCCAGGGAAGATCAACGAAGCTTTTCAAGTCCGCCTTGGAGGAGACGGGCGTGATGGTGATGTTCTGATTGTTCATGCCTCGGACCCCCCGCTTGGGCTGAACCTGTCAAGCCCGTCACTCTGCTTCAGATAAGGAAAGCCCCTCGACCAGCTCAGGGCGAACGGAAAGGGGGGGTTAATCCCTGTCGCGCTGACGCGGATGTCCCGTTGCCACGACGCCGCCGGACAGATCCTTGACCCAGGGATAGCGCTTGGCCACTTCGTCGGTATAGCCCAGGTTGAAGACCGTCGGGCTCTTCTCCTTGCGCTCATGCCGTTCGTAGAAGGTGCCGAACAGGCGGTCCCAAAGGAAATTGGTGATGCCGTAATTGCCCTTCTCGTCATGGAAATGATGCGCCATGTGCCGCGCCTTCATCGCCGCCAGCCATTTGTTCTTCGGCTTGTAGGAGAGGTGCTGGATGCAGTGGCAGAACTCATAGACGCAGGTCGTCACCAGTCCTGTCGCAATGGCAATCGCGGCACCGCCGACACCGCCAATGGCGTAGCCCACAGGAGCGGTCGCAAGTGCGATGGTGGGCAGCGTCGTAGGAAGCGCGCCGAAAAGGACCTCCAGATGATTCGGGTCCTGATGATGATCATAATGGATGCGCTTCCAGGTCGAGGCGAGCAGGGGCACCTTGAACATCCAGTTGCTGTGCAGGACCCAACGGTGCAGCGCATACCAGACCAGCGGATAAAGCAGGATAGCAGCCGCTATCGAGGCGAGCGTCTGGATCAGCGGAGCGGGCTGGTAGACCCATATTGCCACCATTATCGCTGCGAAGCCAAGATAGGCGATGATCGCCGGGTACTGAAAATAAGCGACCACCAGTTCACGCAGCGTCATCTTGTCCAGATGATGAGAGCGCTTCCAAAAGCTTTGCTGCTGCGTTTCAGCCCTGTTCACGTCTAAACCTCTTTGTCGTCATTGCGCGCCGCGCAGGACGGCGCTGCTGATAGCGCTGGCCTATCACCCCGCAATAAGGCGGTTTTAGGACAAGCGCGGATTCTCGCTGCCATATTTTACGCCAGTTCGGTCGCCGGGGCTATTCCTCGGTGCGGATCAGGACGGTTTCGCCGACCAGCAGGAACAGGAAAAATGGCGCCCATGCAGCCATCAACGGCGGGTAGGCGCCAAGGTTGCCCATGGCGAGCGCGAAATTGTCCGCCACGAAATAGGCAAAACCAAGCGCCATGCCGATGACCGCCCGCACAAAAAGCTTGCCCGACCGGGCAAGGCCAAAGGCGGCCACGGCACCCAGCAAGGGCATGAGGGTGGCGGAAAGCGGTCCGGAAATCTTGTGCCACAGATTGGCTTCGAGCGATTGAATTGGCCGCCCGGCATCCTTGAGATCAGCGATGGCCGAGCGCAGTTCGCCAAAGGAAAGGCCATCGGGATCCACCTTGGAGAGGGTGAACTGGTCGGGTCTTACCTCCGGTGCGACCCGCACGGTCCCAAGGCGTTCCTGCGTGCCCCTTGTGACGTCGAAGCGCACTGCGTCCTCCAACTGCCACATGCCGCCGGCATAGCGGGCCCTGGGCGCTTTGGTGATGCTGCGCAGGACATTGTCGGTGCGGGTGAAGATGCGGACGTCGCCGAGAACCGTGTCCTTGCCGCGTCCCTGCACGGTTCCGGCCTGAACCAGTTGCTCGCCGTCCCTGACCCAGACATTGGTCTTTACGCCGCTGGCCCGGGGAACGGGGCCATATTCAACCTGCTGCCACGCATCCAGCGAGGCGTTGGCGCGGACGACAATGCGTTCGTCAAAGGCAAAGCTGATGGCCGCGACTATTATGCTGGTCAGAAGGAGCGGTGCGAGAACCTGATGCGCCGACAGGCCGGCGGCCTTCATGGATATGACCTCGCTATTCTGATTGAGCGTCGCCAGGGTGATCAGTGTGCCCAGAAGCACTGAAAAGGGTAGGAAGCGGTCAATGATCTGCGGAACCCGCAATCCGACATAGCGCCACAATTCCGCATCGCCATTGCCGGGATAAGCCAGGATCTTCCCCGATTCGCCGAGCAGATCCAGGGTTTGCAGCACCAGCACCAGCATCGCCAGCACCGCGAAGGTGCGGACCAG
>DATEFI010000166.1:0-2948 GCA_035280705.1 Rhizorhapis sp.
AGAAAATCCTTGCCGTTCACATGAAAAAGGTGCCCCTGGCGCCGGACGTCAATCCGCGTGTCATCGCTCGCGGAACGCCGGGCTTTTCAGGCGCCGACCTTGCGAACCTCGTCAATGAGGCCGCCCTGCTCGCCGCACGGCGCGGCAAGCGCCTGGTCGCCATGGACGAGTTCGAGGCCGCCAAGGACAAGGTCATGATGGGCACCGAGCGCAAGTCCATGGTCATGACCGAGGACGAGAAGAAGATGACCGCCTATCATGAGGCAGGCCACGCCATCGTCGCGGTTCATGAACCTGCGTCCGACCCGATCCACAAGGCAACGATCATCCCGCGCGGCCGCGCGCTGGGCATGGTCATGCGCCTGCCGGAACGTGACAGCTACAGCTATCACCGCGACAAGATGTACGCGAACCTCGCTGTCGCCATGGGCGGACGCGTCGCCGAGGAAATCATCTTTGGCTATGACAAGGTGTCTTCGGGTGCATCGGGTGACATTCAATATGCGACCAAGCTTGCCCGTGACATGGTGACCCGCTGGGGCATGTCGGACAAGATGGGGCCGCTGCAATATAGCGAGGGCGAGGAAGAGGTATTCCTCGGCTATTCCCGTACGCAGAACATGCATATGTCCAACGAGACGGCGAAGGCGATCGATCAGGAAATCCGCCGCATCGTCGAAACCGGCTATGATCGTGCGAAGACGGTCCTGACGGAGCAGGAGCACCAGCTTCACCTGCTCGCCAATGCACTGCTCGAATATGAGACGCTGAGCGGTGAGGAGATCAAGAGCTTGCTGGAAACCGGCGAGTTCCACCGGGATGATGGCGTGGTGGCAAAGCCCTCCTCCGTTCCGGCTGCGGGCTCCTCGATCCCCAAGACCCGCCGCCGCAAGGGGCCCTTCGGCGACACCGCGCCACAGGGGGCCTGAGGGCGGCTTTTGAGTGAGGAGCGGACGGTCGGTTTTCCCTCTCCCATGGGAGAGGATATGAAGGCTAGGCTGCTTGCAGCCTAGCCGGAGTTGGTGAGGGGTTGTGCCCTACAAATAGCGTTGGAACCCCTCACCCAACTGCGACCAAGCCCGATTGCGTCGGCCCAGGTCTGCGTATCCCTCTCCCTCCGGAGAGGAGACAAAGGACGGCAAGCTGAACCCAAAAGCAGGCTCAACCGTCCCGCCCCTTGAACCCTTGGGCGATAACATACCATTCGCTACTGCCCTTCCGGCTGGCGGGGGGCTTCGCATGCTTCACGGTCGTAAAATGCTTCTTGAGCACCGCGAGCAGGTCATGATCCGTCCCGCCCGCGAACACCTTGGCCACAAAGGCACCGCCCTTTTGTAGATTCTCGATCGCGAACCAGGCGGCCGCCTCCACCAGCGCCATGGTGCGCAAATGGTCGGTCTGCGAGTGGCCGACGGTATTGGCCGCCATGTCCGACAGCACAAGGTCCGGCTCCGCGCCCAGCGCCTCGCGCAGCATTTCCGGCGCGCGTTCGTCCATGAAGTCCATCTGGAAGAGTGTCACCTCAGGGATGGCATCGGTCGGCAGCAGGTCGATGCCCACCACCCTGGCCTTGGGGCTGAGCTTCTTCACCACCTGCGCCCAGCCGCCCGGCGCGACGCCAAGGTCAACGACATGCCGCGCCTGCCGGATGAGCTTGTATTTCTCGTCCAGCTCCATGAGCTTGTAGGCCGCCCGGCTGCGATAGCCCTCAGCCTTGGCTTTCTTCACATAGGGATCGTTCAGCTGCCGCTCCAGCCAGCGGGTGGACTGCGCCGTCCTTCCCTTGGCGGTCTTGACCCGCACGCGGCCAGCGCCTCCGCCCCTAGCCATGATGATGCAGCCCGTCGCGCTCCATCAGCCCGCGCAGGATGCCTTCCCTGATGCCGCGATCGGCAACGCCCAGCCTTTCCGCGGGCCATATGTCGAGGATGCATTCCAATATCGCACAGCCCGCGACCACCAAATCCGCCCGCTCATGTCCGATGCAGGGCAACTCCCGCCGCTCGTCGATCGACATGGCGGAAAGCCGCATGGAAATGTCCCGCATGGAGACCGCCGGAACAATAAGGCCATCGATCGCCTGCCGGTCATAGCGCGGCAATTCGAGGTGAAGGCTGGCAAGCGTCGTCACCGTCCCGCTTGTGCCGAGCAGGCGCACCGCCTCCCGCCGCTTGGGCAGGCGCTCTGCGAAGGGGCGGAAGCTATCCGCGACCCGCGCCCGCATGCTGGCATAGCCGGCGATCCGCGCCTCTGCGTCATTGGGATCATAGGCTTCGCTTTCGGTGAGCGACACCACTCCCCAAGGGGCGCTTTGCCAGTCAAGGATGCGCGGCGCAGGGCCGTCGGTATCCACCAGGACCAATTCGGTCGACCCGCCGCCAATGTCGAAAATCAGCGCGGGCCCTTCGCCCGGCTCCAGCAGGATGTGGCAGCCAAGCACCGCCAGCCGCGCTTCCTCTTCAGCGGAAATGATATCGAGGGCAATGCCCGTTTCGCGATAGACCCGCTCGATGAAGGCCGCGCCGTTGCTGGCCCGGCGGCAGGCTTCGGTCGCCACGGAACGGGCCAGCGTCACATGGCGGCGGCGCAGCTTGTCGGCGCAGACGGAAAGCGCCGCGATGGCCCGGTCGATGGCCGCGTCGCTCAGCCGTCCAGTGGACGCAAGGCCCTCACCCAGGCGCACGATGCGTGAAAAGGCGTCGACGACGATGAAGCCGCCGGCGGAAGGCTTGGCGATCAGCAAACGGCAATTATTTGTGCCGAGATCAATGGCCGCATAGGCGCGGCGATGAGGCCATCGCCCTTCCGATCGGGAGAATTGCGCCGCCATGGCCCGGCCGCCATCTTGCCCTCTGGCGCCGGAACTTCGCGGCAATGGCGATCCAAACTGTGCCATGCCGTAACTCACTTATGCTTTCCGGAACGGGCAATCCCGCCGGTACTTGGGC
>DATEFI010000167.1:0-3404 GCA_035280705.1 Rhizorhapis sp.
ATCCTCGATCAACCGGTGGGCGTCGAGCCGTTCGCGCACGGCGACGCTCAGAATGCGGCCTTCCTCGTCCAGCACGACACGGCGTTCGGGGAGATCGAGTTCAAGCGGCTCGCGCTTGCCCCGCGCCTTGGCAAGCAGGGACCAGCAGGCCCATAAAGGCTTGAGCGCCGCTTCGACGAGGTCGAGGCCATCGGCTTCAAGATGATTGCCCTGGCCGCGGGTGGCGGCGTCGATCGCGGCTTGAGCCTGTTCATAGGGGATGTTGGCGGCAACGCGGATCAGCGCGCGCGTGAAGCGCCAGTCCTTGACCTTGCCGGTCTTGTCGATGCTGAGATGGCAGGCAAGGGCCGCCCGGTCCTGTCCTGCTTTCAGCGAGCACATGTCCGAAGAAAGGCTGTGCGGCAGCATGGGCACGACGCGGTCGGGGAAATAGACGCTGTTGCCGCGCTTCCTGGCCTGCTTGTCGAGCAAGCTGCCGGGACGGACATAATAGGAGACATCCGCAATAGCGACTATAGCATTGAAGCCGCCGGGATTATCCTCATCGGGCGCAGCCCAGACCGCATCGTCGAAATCGCGCGCATCGACAGGATCTATGGCCACGATCGGCAGGTGGCGCAGGTCCTCGCGCCTGTCCGGGTGGAGCGGCAGGGCAGCGACCTTTTCCGCTTCGTCCTCGGCTTCGTCTGGAAACTCGAAGGGGATGCCGAATTTGTGAATGGCGATAAGGCTGAAGCTTTTGGGCGCGAAGGGATCGCCGAGAATGTCCGTCACCCGCGCACTGATGCGAGGCGGCCGGCCGGAGGGCTCGGCGAGGACGAGGTCGCCAGGCTGGGCATCGCCAGCATCGCTGATGCGAATATCGCGCCGTTCCTTCTTGTCGATGGAACGGAGCCAGAGCTTGTCCTCCGGGTCCTTGTCGACCACGCCCATCAGCAACTCGGCTGACCGGGCGAGCTTCTTCATCGGGTTGGCGAGCCAGCCATTCCCCTTTTCCTCGGTCCGCGCGAGGATACGGTCGCCAAGGCCAAGCGCGCTACGGCGGCCACGCTCGATGACGCGCAGGCGGGGCGGGGGCTTTCCTTCTGCTTCCCAGCGTTCGGGAACGGCAATGGGGTCCTTGCCGTCAATGTCGACGATGCGCAGGACCGTCACCTTGGGAACGCCGCCCATCTTGTGAAAAGCGCGGCCGGGGGCGCTGTCGATCATGCCCTCGTCGGTCATGTCCTTCAACAGGGCCTTGAGCGCGATCTTTTCCGCGCCGTGGAGGCCGAAGGCGCGGGCGATTTCCCGCTTGCCCGCAGGCTGGTCGGAGGTGGTGATGAAGTCCATGATCTGCTCCCGCGTGGGGAGTCCGGCAGGTTGGGATTTTTTCGGGCGCGCCATGGATGAGCTATAGGGGTTGCTGCAGGGCCCCGCAATGTCCCGTCAACTCTGTGAAAGCGTGAATGTGTCGGAGCGGATTTCTTCCCCTCTCCAGAGGGAGTGTGAAAATGAACATGCTGGGGGCATGTCCATTTTTCACACTGGATACGGAGACTTGGACCGCGCAGTCGGTCCTAATCGCGGTTGGGTGAGGGGTTCCAACGCTATTTGTAGGGCACAACCCCTCACCAACTCCGGCTAGGCTGCAAGCAGCCAAGCCTTCATATCCTCTCCCCACGGAAGAGGGAAAATGGAGAATCCGCCAAGCGTGTAATTTCGTTCCGTTCATGGCATAAAGCGCTGGTGATCCATGATTTGCTCATCATTGGGGGCGGTATCAATGGCGCTGCTCTTGCACGCGAGGCGGCGATCAATGGGCTTTCGGTGATGCTGGTGGAGCGGGGGGACCTGGCCTGTGCCACGTCATCGGCATCCACCAAGCTGATCCATGGCGGGTTGCGCTATCTGGAATATGGCGATTTCGGGCTGGTGCGGGAGGCGCTGCATGAACGCAGACGGCTTCTGGATGCAGCGCCGCATGTCATCAGGCCGATGCGTTTCGTGCTCCCCTATGCGCTTTCGGTCCGGCCGAAATGGATGATCCGGCTGGGGCTGCGGCTTTATGACTTTCTGGGCGGCAAGAGCCGGTTGCCGCGTTCATGCGGTCTGCGGCAGTCGGACAGGCGGTTGCAGGCGCCGCTGAAACGGCCATTTGGCGGCTTTGTCTATACCGACTGCGTGACGGACGATAGCCGCCTGACGCTGCTCAACGCCATCGATGCGGCCAAGCATGGGGCGGATATTCGGACCAGGACCGAGATGCTGTCCGCCGAGCGCGACAAGGATGTGTGGCGAGTCCGGCTCTCTGACGGCAGCGAGGCGCGGGCGCGGGTTCTGGCGAATGCCACTGGGCCCTGGGTAATGGAAACGCTCAAGCGGCTGGGCAAGAGGAGCGCCGCGCATGTGCGGCTGGTGAAGGGCAGCCATATCGTCGTGCCCCAGCTTTATGACAGCGACCATGCCTATGTCCTGCAGCAGCCGGACCGGCGGATCGTTTTTGCCATTCCCTATGAGCAGCGCTTCACGCTGATCGGCACGACCGAGATCAGCGTCCATTCGCCCGAGGCCACGGCTCCATCCGATGATGAGGTGGAATATCTTTGCGAGGCCGTGAACCGTTATTTCGCCAAGTCCATTTCGCCTGCCGATGTGGTGCAGAGCTTTGCCGGTGTGCGGCCGCTCTATGATGATGGTACCACCGACGCGCGGCAGGTGACACGGGGCTATGTGCTGGAACTCGATGAATCGGGGGCACTGCTGCTCTCGATCTTTGGTGGCAAGGTCACGACCGCCCGCTGCCTGGCGGAGGAGGCGCTGGCGCTGCTGGCAGGGCCGGCCGGCTGGCAATTCTACCGCAGCAGCCGGGCGCTGGTGTTTCCGGGCGGGGCGATAGCCGATTTCGACGAGTTCCTGTCGCATGTGCGGGCCTTCTGGCCTTTTCTTGGCACCGACCGGTCGCTCCGCATGGCGCGTGCCTATGGCAATTTGCTGCATGAGATGCTGGGGCAGGTGCGTGAGGAAGCGGATATGGGGCGCAATTTCGGTGCTGGCCTTACCGAGATAGAGGCACGGTGGATGCGGGGCTGCGAATGGGCGAAGACGGTGGAGGACTGCCTTTGGCGGCGAAGCAAGCTCGGGCTGCACATGACTGAGAATGAACGATTGGCTTTTGAGCAGTGGTGGGGGACTTCGGATTGAACCGCATAGCTTATGTGAATGGCGAATGGGTGCCGCTCAGCGAGGCGCGCATTTCCGTGCTGGATCGCGGATTCCTGTTCGCGGACGGCATCTATGAGGTCTGGGCCGTGCTTGAGGGGCGGCTGGTGGACCGCGCGGCGCATCTGGACCGGCTGACCCGTTCGGCGCGCGAGATCGGTTTGCGGCTGCCTGATGGAGTGGCGGCGCTCATTGCCGGGGCG